>JBDTOW010000180.1:0-7238 GCA_039933075.1 Verrucomicrobiota bacterium
AGCGGTGGCAGAATGGTCGCAAGCCGTTTCGCGAGCATCGACTTGCCGGTGCCCGGCGGGCCGATCAGCAATAAGTTATGCCCGCCCGCCGCTCCAATCTCGAGCGCGCGCTTGACCGACTCCTGCCCCTTGACGTCGGCAAAATCCAGTTCGTCCTCTTGCGTGTACTCGAAGATGCGGGCGATGTCCACCTTGGTCGGGGTGATCTTCACTTCGCCTTCGAGAAAACCGACCGCCTCGCGCAAGTTCTGGATCGGAATGACCTGCAGGCCGGCCACCACCGCCGCTTCGGCGGCATTGTCCGCCGGAACCAGGATGCCGGCCCTGCCCTGAGCGCGGGCGCACAAGGCGATCGTTAAAACACCTTTAACCGAACGGACGGCGCCCGTCAGCGCGAGTTCACCGACCATGACAAAATTTTCCAGTTGCTCGGATTCAAACTGTTCGCTCGCCGCGAGCATTCCAATCGCGATCGGCAAGTCAAAACTCGGTCCTTCTTTTTTTATGTCGGCCGGCGCTAGGTTAATCGTCGTGCGACCCATGGGAAATTTGAACGCGGAATTGGTAATCGCAGTGCTGACACGATCCCGGGACTCTTTCACCGCGGCGTCCGGCAGACCGACAATGACGACGATGGTGTCGCCCCACCCGGCGTTGACCTCGACCTCGACCGGGTAAGCCTCAATACCATTGACGGCGGCGGAACAGACCTTGGCTAACATAGTTCAATTCTATGGTCGACAATGAAGACAACTGCAATCCAGTTTTTGGATGATTGGCTAGTGGCAAACACCGTCGCCCCTGGAGTCTGGACATTTTGACCGGCATCTCCCGGAGGGAGAATCGAGAATAGCCCACCCCTTTCAAGGGTGGGGTTTCCGGTGAAAATGTTTTGAGTCCCGAAGGGACGGTTGAATTACGATGAGCGGAGTTCAACCGTCCCTTCGGGACTTTATGCAACCGCGAATTCCCACCCGGCAGTGAACTGCCGTATGTGTTTAGCGAGTATGAAAGCGAAGGTAGGGACGGTGCGCTGCGCCGTCCCCGCCGCGTTCAGCGGCGCAACTCGAGGCGGGATTCGAACGCCGCTTACCATTCGTTCCGCCTGCTGGACGCGGGTAGGGACATCGCAGCGCGATGTCTCTACCACGCTAAACAGATACCAACTGCCGGGTTATTCCCAAATCTCCCTCCGGGAGAAGATCCGTCTTGGGTTCGACCAGTGCAGGATTGAAAAACTGTCCAAACCCCAGGGACCGACACCACTCGCCCACGCGTTTGGGTCTTGGTAATTTTGAGCGCCTGTGCATACTCCCTCGGATGTTCCGAATCGGATCCCTTGAGCTGAAATCCAATCTGTTCCTCTCGCCGCTGGCGGGTTACACCAATCTGCCGTTTCGACTTACGTTGCGCGAGCTCGGTGGATTGGATCTGGCCACGACCGATCTGGTCAACGCTCGCTCATTGCTCGAAAAGAATTCGAAAGCCCTCAAGTTGATTGAAACTTGTCCGGCGGATCGCCCGCTGGCAGTCCAGTTGTTTGGTTCCGTCCCAGAGGAAATGCGCGACGCCGCTCTGTTTCTTGAATCGATGGGCATTTCAGCCGTGGACATCAATATGGGATGCCCGGTTCGCAAAGTCTGTCGCGTGGGCGGCGGTTCGGCAATGATGACCGAACTAGCCAGGACAGCCGACCTTGTCAAAGGTATGGTGGACGCCGTCAGAATTCCCGTGACGGCTAAGATGCGGCTCGGCTGGGACGACGAAAATCTGACCGCGCCGGAGTTGGCTCGAGCGTTGGAGGATGTCGGGGTATCCGCGATTTTTCTCCACGGCCGGACTCGAGAACAAGGCTTCTCTGGGATAGTCAATCTGGCCGGCATTCGGGCCGTGGCTCAGGCCGTGAAAACGATTCCAGTGATTGGCAACGGCGATGTGACCACCCCGGAAGCGGCCACGATGATGTTCGAACAGACCGGGTGTGCCGGCGTGAGCATCGGGCGCGGCGCCTTCTATAATCCATGGATTTTTCTGCACACGCAGCATTACCTGGAGACGGGAGAATTGTTGCCCGAGCCGAGTTTCGAGGAACGGGTGCGCGTGATGGTCCGCCATCTCGATCGGATGCTCGAAGTGTTCGGCGAGCAACACGGCTGCCGAATGTTCCGGAAGGTGGCGCCGTGGTACGCGAAACGATTCGGTCCCGCGAATGAATTTAACAAGCGAGTGGTTCTCGTTTCGACCAGAGCCGAGTTTCAGGATGTTTTGGACAACTATCTCCATTGGCGGCAACAATTTCTCGACGAGAACGGCCAATTGAAACCGAACTATCGTCCGCCACCACTCGTCGCCTCGTTCATGCAGCCGCCAGGCGTCGCGCAACGCGACAGCATCCCAGTCCCCAAAGGCCCCGTGGAAGTGTGGTGACAGCCGCCGCGTTCAGTGCGCCAGAAATTCTGTCAGGTTTTGGTCTTCCACGATCCTTTCCAGAACCTCCGAGATAGCGCTGTTTATCAGGCGCTCGTTGATTTGAGCGGATGGCGCTTCCAGGACAGCCTGGTCTTTTTCAACGCGATAGACCCGGTCGTGAACGCGATCCGCCTTTTTCGAATAGGCTGCCACGACCGCCTTTGCATGAATCGAACCCTTCCACATGTCCATGCTCGTGGAATACTCAATCTGGCGAATCTCCGCCCGCAGAGTAAGGCTCGATTGACGATCGTAAGGAGTAGCGTTGAACCCTTTTCCCTTCAAGCCTTCGATAAGCGAGTTCTGAACGATACGTACCACATCTTGCTCCGTTTGGATCTTGGCGAGTTGCGAGTCGAGTCCCCGGTAGCCAATGAGCGCCGACGGGCGCGCGTCGACCACCAGGACGGCAACTGTGGTTCCGTCCCCGACGGCTGACTTCGAAAATTGCGGCTGGGCCCTAATGGTTAGTTTTTGGGGCGCCCAGGCGCAGCCACTGAAATAAAACGGCACGACCGCCAGGAATGTTAACCGAATCAGCGTGGTCATAAGTTTATACGACTTCGATCGGGCACTTGGGCAACGCGTCGAGGAAAGCCTGGCCGTAACGTTTTGTGAGAATCCGATTGTCGAGCACAACCACGATGCCGGTGTCAGTTTTGGTGCGGATGAGCCGCCCCGCGCCCTGACGGAATTTCAGGATGGCCTCGGGCAACGAGAATTCGGTGAAGGAATTGCCTCCGCGCGCCTCGATCGCTTCGATCCGCGCTTCGATCAGCGGATGGTCAGGAACGGCGAACGGGAGTCGCGTGATGATCACATTCGACAGCGCCTCGCCCGGCACATCGACCCCTTGCCAGAAGCTGTCGGTGCCGAACAGGACGGAGTCGAGGTCCGTCTTGAATTTTTCCAGCATCAACGAACGCGGCGTGCCCGTGCCTTGAACGAAGCACGCGACACCGAGCGTGTCGAAAAATGTCTCCATCCGTTCACCGACCTCCTGCATCAGTTTAAAATTCGTGAAAAGGACAAACGCTTTGCCATGCGTTACGCCGACGAAATGTTCAATCCAATGGATGAGGGCGTCGCGATACTCGGTATCGCGCGGGTCGGGCATCTTGTTCACCACGAAAAGTTTCATCTGTTGCTCGTAATCAAATGGTGAACCGACAAGAAGCAACGCGGCCGCCTCGGCGCCGACCCGCGCCGCGAAGTAACGTAGGGCAGGCGTCCCGCCTGCACCGGGAGCGGTAGGTGATGGCTTGGCGGTGACGGATGAACTGCTCGGGCTGGCGCCCTCGCTGGGCAGGCGGGACGCCTGCCCTACTTTTGTCCCGAGCGTCGCACTGGTCATGATGACGGAGGTGTCGCTGCCGAAAAGTCGGCGGCGAAGAAAATCAGCAACATCGAGTGGCGCGGCGTTGAGCGCGAGGTTTCTCTGTGCCTTGCCAGTTCGTTCCACCCAATAAACATAATCCGGCGAACTCTGGCTCAGGAATAGCGCCAACTCTTCCCGCAACTCTGTAAGGCGCCGGTTGCATTCGAGGAATTCCTGGCCTGCGTCTTTATCCTCGCTGGCTTTAATGAGTTCACTCAAGGCTTCCCGCACGCGCTGGATGGGCAAGGTGACAGTGTCGCAAACGAGGTCCGGGCGCCGGATGCGTAGCTCTCTCCAGTTCCGCTGACCTGACAGGGAAGGCGAACGCGCTCGCGAGCCGCGGCTTCCGGCGTTGTCGCGACCGCGGGCTAAAGTTTCGCACGCGTCCTCGATCTGTGTGAAAAACTCGTCGCTTTGCTTGAGCAGGTCGGTCACGAGCCCGATTGCCCGGCCTTGTCGAAGCGTGGCCAACAATCCTTTCTCCGTGCGCGGATTCCAGAGCCGGTGCAGGGCATACCGCATCTGGGCACTGGAAACGCTCAACCCGATGTGTTTCGACGCAACGTTTTCGACCGTGTGCGCCTCGTCGAAGATCACGAAGTCGTTCCTGAACAAAATACCGCCCTCCACTTCTTCGTCCATGCCTCCCAACAGGGTGAAGAAAAGGGTGTGGTTCAAAATCAGGACGTCGGCGGAAAGAATGCGATGGCGAGCGCGCTGAAAGAAACAAACACTGCGTTGCTTGCCGAATTCCGACTGATAACCGCAAAGTTTTGGCGAACAAAGGCCGCGTTCCGAACAAACTTGTGACCAGACGTTCAGGTCCGGCTCCACTTCAAAGTCCGAGCGGCTTCCGTCTTCCGTTGTTTTCGACCACTCGTAAATGCGTTGAAGTTCGGCCACCTCAGGCGAAGTGAACAAGCTGTCGGCCTGTTGCATCGCCTTGTGCAGGCGGCGTGAGCAGAGATAATTGCCGCGGCCTTTGAGCATGGTGAAACTGAATTTCACTGGCAGGACCTGGGCAAGCATTGGCAGGTCTTTTTCGGTGAGCTGTTCCTGTAGATTGATTGTGTGAGTGGAGACTACGGCCTTTTTTTTCTGCGCCAGCGCGTACAAAATCGCGGGAACGAGATAGGCGAGGCTCTTCCCGACGCCGGTTCCCGCCTCCACGGCAAGATGCTCGTTGCTGTCGAGCGCTTGGGCTACCGCGACGGCCATTTGTTGCTGTTGCGGTCGATACTCAAAATTGCTCGCATTGGACAAAAGGCCGGTGGGAGAGAAGATTTGTTCCACCTGTTTGACCAGGTCGAGGCCCGCGCCGGCGCATTCAGGATCAATAATGCTGATCATTCGTCCTATCTGAATGTCATACTCCTCTCGGCCGTCGCACCACGACTTCCTGGGAGGCTTTGTTTTTTACGATCATATTCATCGGCAAAATGCCGCGCCAATTCGTGTTCGGGTAGATCATCGAGCCACGCCCAATGATACTCCCCGGGTTGAGCACTGAATTGCAGCCGATGTCCGTGCTGTCGCCGAGTAGCGCGCCGAATTTTCGGAGGCCGGTGTCGAACGGAACGCCATCGACTTCCACGGTTACGTTGCCGGGCGCAAGTTTGATATTCGAGATTTTAACGCCGGCGCCCAGGTGCGCTTTGTACCCGAAAATCGAGTCGCCCGCGTAGCTCAGGTGGGGCACTTGCGCATGGTTGAACAGAAAAGACTGCTTTAACTCACATGAATTGCCCACGACACAATTGTCGCCGATGACGACGTATTCGCGGATGTACGCGTTATGGCGGAGCTGGCAGTTCCTGCCAATGATGGCGGGCCCTTTGATCATCACGCCATCCTCGACCACTGTTCCTTCTCCGATAAAAACCTGTTTGCCAATGAAAGCGCGGCCCTCACAACGATTGTGCAGCGCGGGACGGAGATGGGCGTCGATATATGCCTTTAACTTGTTTAGAGCCTCCCAGGCATAGCTGCAGTCATCAAAAAGAGCGGCATGTTCAGTCTGCGTTAGATCAAATAAATCACTCGGTTTGAACATGCGCTCAAACTAAGCGAACGGAATCGAGTCGCAAGCCTAAGATGTCTCGTCTGGCCAACGCTGTCACCCGATCGACGACCTGATATTCGCGAACATATTCTTGCCATCGCTCACCGCAACCGGTTCTTTCCCCTTTTCGTCAGCATGCTCGACCAGTTCCGCCGGTAGCTCCTTCAGAAACGGTGAGGGGTGGCAAGGCATCACTTGGCCATATTTTTTGCGTCCGGAACAGTGACTTATCGTCAGCTTCAGCATGGCGCGAGTGAGGGCGACGTAAAAAAGGCGGCGTTCCTCGTCCAGCGTCCCTTCCACCTTGGACCGGGAATGGGGAAGCAATCCGTCTTCCAGTCCAACGATGTAAACGTGGGGGAACTCAAGTCCCTTGCAACTGTGCATGGTGATCAACGTCACCGCATCTCCGACTTCTTCCTTTTCCTCGGCCCGCTCGCTGTCCAGGGAAAGCTCTTCCAGGAACTGCTGGAGCCGCTCAACCGGCGACCTCGAAAGCTCCGCATGGTTATCCAGCGTGGCAACCAGGTCCTTTAAGTTTCGCACTCGATTCTCGGCCGCCGCTGGATCTTTCTCCGAACGACGAAGTTCGTTCAAATAGCCGGTTTCATCCAGGAATCGCTCCGCCCAGATGCGCAACACACCAGATGCGTTCGGTGCGCCGGGCTCATCCAACTTCGTCCGCGTTTGTTCCACGAAACCGACGAAGGCTTCGATGCTCCCCCGCGGCTTGGCCAGGAAAGTCGCCTGCACAGCCGGATTTTTCATCGCGCTAAAGACCGGGCATTTGCGTTCCTGGCTGGCGGCCAGCAACCGTTCCATCGTGACGTCGCTCAGGCCGCGCGCCGGCACATTGGCAATTCGCAGCAAGCTGACATCGTCGTTTGGATTGAGAAAAACTTTCAGGTAAGCGAGAAAGTCGCGGACTTCGCGTCGATCAAAAAAGCTTTGGCCGCCAATCAAATGATACCGGACGTCTGCCTGGCGCAATGCGGTTTCGAGTGGGCGCGACTGAAGATTGGTTCGAAACAGAATCGCTTGATCCGACCAGGGAACGCGCCGGGCCAGGCGGTTGAATTCAATTTCCTCGACGATGGTACGCGCTTCTTCTTCGTCGTCCTGGAACTTGAACAAAAGGATCTTCGAGCCGGTGCCTTTTTGCGACCAGAGCTGTTTGCCGCGCCGGCCCGGGTTGTTTTTGATCACGGCGTTCGCGGCGTTCAGAACCGTCGAAGTGGATCGGTAATTCTGCTCAAGCAGGATCACCTTGGCGCTTGGATATTGCTTCTCAAAATCGAGAATATTCCGAATATCCGCCTGGCGAAATCC
>JBDTOW010000181.1:0-7235 GCA_039933075.1 Verrucomicrobiota bacterium
TTGAATAATAGCCGTACGAAATACTTTGTATCCTGTTTCCATGTCGGTCAGGTTAATGTCGTTGAGCATGTTGGCCAGCAGGGTCAGAACTCGATTGCCCGCCGTGTGCCAGAAATAAAGAATCTTGCGCTCCTCGCCGGTAAATCGTGAACCAAATACAGCGTCGGCTTTGCCTTCCATGATCGGTTTTAACATCCGATTGTAATCGGAGGGATCATACTCGAGGTCCGCATCCTGCAAGATCGCTAAATCACCGGTCATTTCCGAAATTGCCCGGCGGATTGCAGCGCCTTTGCCCTGGTTCTTAGGTTGTCGAAATATTCTCAGCTCCGGATGTTTGGCGGCCAATTTTTGGGCGATTGGCCAGGTGCAATCCGTGGATCCATCGTCTACCAAAATAATCTCGCGAGCCAAATCATGGGCCAATGGCGTGCGCAGAATCCGCTCAAGACAGCATTGCAAGGTTGCTTCTTCGTTGTACGCCGCGATAAGAATCGACAACCTGCCAAATCTCACTGAATTCCTTGTCGGAAACGCCGATCGCATTCCAAAACGCGGGCGCATTGGATCAGTTGTCGTTGGGACCACGCTGCCTCCAACAACGAGACTCTCGGCATGCTCTGCTGTGGCCGTCGCGGTTCCAGAATGCCGGTTATCCACTGCAATTGCACACTTCACGTCGTGTGTCAGTTGGCTCTGGGCAGGGCTCACCATTGGCGTGTGGGTAGTCATCGATTGGGCCCGTTTCACTTCTCAATTCACCGAAATCGTTATCGGTTGATTGTCTAAAAAACGTTAAAGCTCCAGGCGGAGCACCTCCCACTTTAAGCGCCGACTCTGGACAAGCAGGAGTGGACCTCCGCCCCGATCTCGCGGCATTACTTTAAGACTCGCCACCTCCTGTATCTTAGTTTAGCAACACAGCGCATGATCGATCGTCGCGAGTTTTACAATCGTCGCGCTGCCTTGCGTCCCTACGAAAGCACCCGGCATTACCAGACGCTGCTCAAGAGGCATTTCAAGTTTGTGGTGCCGCCCGGCTTGCGGGTTCTCGAGCTCGGGTGTGGTGTTGGCGATCTGCTGGCCGCGGTTGAGCCTGTTCGCGGTGTCGGAGTCGATTTCAGCCCCGCCGTCGTCGAGTTGGCGCGCCAACGTCATCCGCAACTCGAATTTCATAGCGCCAGCGCCTTGGAATTTCCCGCAGCGGAAAAGTTTGACTGCATTCTGCTCGCCGACCTCGTCAATGATCTTCCCGATGTGCAGACCCTGTTGACACGTCTGCATGAATTCGCCAACCCCAACACGCGGCTGGTATTGAATTTTTTTAACAACCTCTGGCGGCCGGTCCTCGCTATTGCCGAGAAAATCGGCGCCAATGCCCCGACGCTCCAGCAGAACTGGCTTTCCGCGGGCGACATGAAAAACCTCTTGCACCTCGCTGAATGGGAAGTCATCAAGACCGACACGCGGATCCTCTGGCCGTTGCGCACGCCACTCGTGGCGCCACTCTTAAATCGTTGGCTCGCGCCGCTGTTTCGGCCGCTTTGTCTGACCGTTTTTCTCGTGGCTCGCCCGCGCTCCCGGCCACAGCCCGACCGATCGTATAAGTGCACCGTTGTCATCCCGGCCCGAAACGAGGCGGGCAATATCGAAGCCGCAGTGCAGCGAACGCCCGAGATGGGTCTGGGAACCGAAATATTCTTTATCGAAGGTCATTCCAAGGACAATACCTGGGAGGAGATTCAACGTGTCAAAGCGAAATATCCCGATCGCGACATCAAAATTCTGAAACAGCGCAGCAAGGGCAAGGGCGGCGCTGTCCGCGAGGCTTTTGCCGCTGCCAGCGGTGATTTGCTGTTCATTCTCGATGCGGACCTCACGATGCCGCCCGAGCAGCTTCCGAAATTTTACGAGGTCGCCCGCTCGGGCACGGCGGATTTTGTCAACGGCGTCCGTTTGGTCTACCCGATGGAGCAGGAAGCGATGCAATTCGCGAACATGGTCGCCAACCATTTTTTCGGGCGTGCCTTTAGCTGGCTCCTTGGCCAGCCGATCAAGGACACGCTGTGCGGGACCAAGGTGCTCTTCCGCTCGGATTATGAAAGCATCGCGCGGAACCGGAATTACTTTGGCGACTTTGATCCGTTCGGCGATTTTGATCTGCTCTTCGGCGCCGCAAAAATAAACCTGCGCATCATCGATCTTCCGATTCGTTACCAGGCGCGCAGTTATGGTGAAACAAATATCCAGCGGTGGCGCCACGGCGTGCTTTTGTTGCGAATGGTTCTGTTTGCGGCAGCCCGGTTGAAATTTGTTGGATGACCGCGCCCCTCACGCAGCATCAGGTCGAAATCCAGCGCAACCTGGCCGCCTGGACAAAGAAGCGGTTGCTGCAAAAAATCTACGCGCAGTTTTATCAGCGAATCATCGCCCTGATCGATCCACTGGCGGCCGGGCGAATCGTTGAGATCGGATCCGGGATTGGCAATTTGAAATCCCATCTGCCGCGCGCCCTCAGAACTGACCTTTTCCCGAATCCGTGGCTGGACCTGGTCTGCGACGGTTATGAACTGCCCTTCCGGGATCGCAGCGTGTCGCATTTGATTCTGTTTGACGTGTTTCATCACTTGCGCGCGCCAAACGCGTTCCTGCGCGAAGCGAAACGCGTTTTGAGTCCGGCAGGCCGCCTGATCCTCTTTGAGCCATTCATCAGTTTTTGCAGTTATCCTGTCTACGGCTTCCTCCATCACGAACCGGTCGCACGCACGCAACCGATCGATTTTTCCGATGACTTGCCACGCCCGCGTGATTATTACGCTGCCCAGGGAAATGCGACGCGCCTGTTCTTCAAGAAAGAAAAGCCGGAGTGGCCCGGCGGCTGGACCGTTTTTCACGCAAGCGCATTTGCCAGTTTCAGCTATTTGCTGTCCGGCGGTTTCAGCAAGCCTTCGCTCTACCCGGAAAGTTGCCTGGGATGGCTGCAACGCTGCGATCGAGCCTTTTCCCGCTGGCCACAAATTTTTGGGGCGCGGTGTTTAGTCGGATTAGAGCCGCGGTGAGCTAGTTCTATGCACGACGACATAAATCCACGACGCCGGGTCAGAGGACCCGGCCTACAGGCCGTTGTAGGCCGCGTGCCCTCACGCGGCGCCACTTTTGTCGCTATGCATAGCAACAGTCCAATGGGTTCGCCGCTGGCGCCATAAATATCCCGCACACGCGATCAGCGTGACGCCGCTGATGATTGCGCCAATTTCAAATGGAGCAGAGCGAAAATAAACCTCCACGCGATGGCTGCCCGCCGGCACGGCCAAAGCCTGGAATCCATAGTTGGCTCGCCAGAGCCGAACCGCTTCGCCGTCCACTCTCGCCTGCCAACCCGGATAATCAGCCTGCGCCAGCACGAGGAGCATTGGCTGATCGATTTCAACTGTGGCATCGACACGGGAGTTGGAAACTCTTTGGGACAGAATTTTTCCGCGTCCGCGTCCGTCCAGATTTACCTGATCCGCCAGTTCCTTGGGAAGGACCGCCTGTTCACGCGGGTTGAACCGCGATGAAAACAAATGATAGAACTCGTTGGTGCCGTCGAGGAAAACGGCGCCTGGCACCAACGTCACGAGCGGGAGCCATTGCGAACGCTGGTTCCATTTCCAGGGTTGCGCTGCGTCGCTGACATGCGAGACACCCAGAAAATCCAGCAAACCGTCGTAACCCGCGCCGAGTTCCCTTGAAGCTTTTGCCATTACCGCCGCGGGGCGTGGCAGGTAGAGCGAGAAAAAACCATCCAGCTTTGGCACGCGTTCAAGCAGATTGGCGTTGAGAACCAACGCTTGCCGGGGGATGCGCACAGCCGCGACCGAGCTTGGAAAAACTGTTTCGTCCAGCAAATCATGTGCTGCGCTCGACACCATCGCGCGTCCGTTGTCGAGTGTGGGTCGCGGATTGATTTCCGCGCAGTCTTGAACCATGACACTCGCCGGAGCGACCGGATTCACGCGGCGATTCGCGGAGAACAGGTCGCAATAAACCAACAGCCCGATCAACAGCGACACGAGAAAGCGCGTGGTGGGCAAGCTGGCCCGCCGGAGCCAGGTCACGGCGCCGACCGTCGCCAGCAAAAAGAGCACAGCCGTCGACCCGCTGAGCCAGGTCATTCCGACGTCTTCACCGGCGTACACTCGCCATCGGCTCCACACGATAAGACCGACCGAGCTTCCCAGGACGGCGGCGAGCAACCAGGCCAGCGCCCAGCTTTTGACCTTGTCGTTTAGCCAGCCTCGAAGCCCATAGCCCGCTAGAAGCGGCAACAGGACAGCGATTAGAACAATGAATTTGATTGGATAACGCATGCCGCCGATTGCTGGAACCGCGCTGCGCAGCCATGAGTAAATTCCACCTTGGGGTCCGATCGCGAGAATCGCAGAGCCCAAACATAGGAGCGCAAGTCCGCGAACTTGTCGTGACCGTTCCGAAATAACCCCGAGCAGAGCGAAGGACAGGATGGTTACTCCGCAGTAATAAGTAGTGATCCACTGTTGATCCATCTGGAAAAAAATTCCATCGCGGCCCTTCACCGTGCGAAAGAGCGGCACCAGAAAGTTGCCCAAGCCCGACCAGGTAAGCGTCCATTGAACCGACTCGAACTGAGAGTTGCGCTGAGATTGTTTCAGCAGTTCCAGGAAGGGCAGAACTTGAATCGCCACTAACGCCAGGGTAACCGGAAAGACGACGGCAAGCCGAAGCAGAATTTGTTTTATCGTCGGCGAAGGAGTTCCGTCCTCGGGTTTCTTTTCCAAAGATCTCAAAACGGCGAGGGTGACCAGGCCGATCCAGGTCATGCCGACAATCTCCGGCGCGCCAGCGAGAAACTGTAACGCCATGACCATCGCAGCGACGATACACCACGGGCCGCCCTGCCGCGCCGCTTTCTCCCCGGCGAACAGGACTAGCGGCAACCATCCCAGCGCGGCGATGTTGTTCGGCCACATCAATGCGCTGACGGCGACGCCGCCGAAGGCGTACCCCACACCGGCAACGCTTGCCGCCAGACCGTCCCTCAGCCAGCCGCGCGCCAGACAAAACATACCGAGGCCGCCCAGATAAAGATGGGCCAGGTTAAAACAATTCAGGGACCAGGGCAGCGGCAACAGCACGTAGAGCAGCGAGGGAGGATAGAGACATAGCGTGTTCCACTGGGCGAGAAATGGGAGACCGGCGAAATTATAAGGATTCCAAAGCGGTATCTCGCCCGCTCGGTAGCTTTGGCGGACATAATATGCCAGCGGATAACCGAAGTTCGAGAAGTCCCGCGTGAAGAAGCTCTGACGACCCAGCAGAATGTCCGGGAACGAGACGAGAACCAACAAAGCCAGCCCGATCGCGAAATGTTTGAAGCGGACCTCCGTGCCAGACACCTGATTTGCTTCGGCCAATGATGTGCGTTCACCACTGCGGTTGGCTTCATTCATTGGCCGGAAAGTTTATCGGCCTCGGCAAGAATTGAAAGAAAGCAAAACTCGACGCCTTTCGACGCGGAATCGCTTTTCACTCAGAGCCCGCAACCTATGAGCGCTTGGCGCCGTTACGAGATACTCCTGCCGCTGCGGTTTAATGACGGCCAGCCCGTACCCGACGCCGTCATCGGAGACACGCTCCTCGAATTAGACCGCTGTAAACCGCGTTCTTTTTGTGGTGGATTCCATCGGTTAGCGCCGCAATCATCTCGGCCTGGCTCAACCAGACTTTGTCGGTATCGGTGTCGAAGAAGCGCAGACATGAAACGAAGTGAACTGAAAGCGAAGGCCGCTCAATACACGAAGATTGTGGAATGGAGCGAGGAAGACGGCTGCTTTTTCGGCAGCGCACCTCCAATTATTGGCCCGTGCTGTCAGGGCCATGATGAGGCCAGGGTTTATGCTGAACTCTGTCAGATCGTGGAGGAATGGATTGAAGTTCTTGAAACGGACAGACAACCACTACCCGAATCCTTGAGTGGGAAGAAATTCAGCGGCAAGTTTGTCCTGCGCCTGGAACCCGCGCTGCATCGCCGCTTGGCGGCCAAAGCTCTCGCCGCCGGGGAAAGCCTCAACAGTTTTTGCGTAAAGAAACTGGTCAAAGCGTGAAAGTCAGGATTAACAGACTGCCCGCGATTTATCCGGGCGAGATCCTTTTTTCGCGGGCCGTTCCGTGCAGACCGCACCAAAGTAAAGCAGGAAATAGAATTATGAGAACCATCCTCATTTGCTTGTTGACGGCCTCGGTCGTCTGCGGTTGTGCGACCACATCTGCCGACCTCAACAAAATCAGCTTAGGTATGCCTAAATCGGACGTGATCACGAAGCTCGGCAAACCACACAGTGTCAGCGCAATGACAAACATCGAATTCCTCGTTTACTTTCTGGATCGTGAACACATCGGCGGCAAGGACGAGTATTTCGTGAAGTTGCTGAATGGAAAAGTTACGGCCTTCGTCACAAGGGCGACTTCGATTCGACAATTCTACCCAAAGAGCGGATGGAGATCACTTTACCCAAGTGACGAGACATAGGCGTTAAGTGTGGCGTGCTCCGAAACGGCGATAGCGAAGGCCGGCTGCCGCAGTAGAATCATGCTTCGGACTCAAGGCCATACCCGACGTCATTTGATAGGGCAATGCGCTAGTATCGGCAAGGAAATCAACGCCCCTTCCGTTCATGGAACCTGTTCGAAAGCGTCCTCAATATCCTTCTCGAACTTGTCCCAATCATCGGGCGTCATTTCCTTTTCGGTGCTGGACGGCGTACGCTTCGAGCCAATGACGTACTCGTTCACACGCCCCTCGACAGAAGTGAACTTAAACACTTGGTCAAAACCTTTCACGAGTGATGCCGAATCCATGCTCGAAGCCTAGTCTTCCCCAACGAGACCTGCAAGCCCCGTCACCTGGCTTGCGTCATAGGCGATATTCTGAGACGTTGGCGGCAGGACGCCATTCGTCTCTGACTTTTCTTCCGTTTCCGACAAAACGGCGTTCAGCGTTTTGACCGCGTCACTGCCTTCAAGTCGCAGGACCGCAACCCCGATCCAGCAACGTGAACGCGAATGGAATAGGATTTCAATTCGCCTTGTACTTCGTTTCTAAATTCCCGCAGACTCAAGGGATGGACAATTATTTTTCCAATCAGCGCATTCATATCCGCCGGAATCAATTTGTAATCTGCTTCGTCCGTCACTCCAATTTCAGTGAGTGAGAT
>JBDTOW010000182.1:0-7233 GCA_039933075.1 Verrucomicrobiota bacterium
TATCTCTCGCGCTATTCCGAAACCGGTTTGAACGATCTCGGCTTTGCGCTGCGTAATGGTCGCGGTGCGGTGGAACTTCTTTTGCAACAACAGCAGCGCATTTACTATGGCGGATTCCGCGGCAAGGTCGTCGCCTACGATCCGTTCGGCGCCTTCTTTAATGGACTGACACCCACGGCGGTCGCATCCCGGGCGGACGCTCTGGTCCTCAAGTACGCTTTTCTTCTCCTGGCCGCGCTCTGCATCGCGCGGGCTGTTGGCTCCATCACCAGCGGTCTTGGGCACCGGTTCGGCATGCGTTTCGCGGCCGACTGCTTGCTGGCGCTGGCGATAACCTTCGTGGCCGCCGTCGTGGTGGAGCCATTTTTAGGATTGCCAAGCCAGGTAAATGAATTTCCAATCCGGTTTCAGATCCCGAATTTGGCGGGCGCAACCGGATTGAAACTGCAACAAATCACCCGACCTCATATGAACCAGCTTAACCTTATTTCTCTAATCATATTTTTCTGCATCCAGGCAGCCATCTACATCTGGTGCCTGACGAAGCTGGCCGAAATCCGCCGCCAGCCCATCGCCCCGCGCATGAAGCTCAGGCTGATCGAGAACGAAGACCTGCTCTTCGACGCCGGTCTCTACGTGGGCTTTGTCGGCTCGGTGCTCTCGCTTATCCTCATGTCCATCGGAGTAGGAAAAATCTCCATGATGGCCTACGCCTCCACTTCGTTCGGCATCATCTTTGTCTCCGTCCTGAAGATTTTTCACGTCCGGCCGATGCGCCGAAAACTGATCCTCGAAAGTGAACCACAACCATGAATCGTTCCATTCTAATCATCCTCTGCGACTTCCTCCTCGTCACCCTGGTGGCGTTTTCGAATTTCGACGCCGACAAAACCGAGCCCGCGGCCCGTGTGCCGGCCGAGGCCAGGACCGCCGGCGGCAACCAGGATCTCGTCGGCACACTTAAGCTCGTGCTCCAGGACGAGCAACAGACGCGGGAAAAGCTCGCTGCAAATTTGCAGACCACCGAGCAGGCGCTGGCCGAGCGCGAGGAGAAGATGAAGCAGTTTCAGGAAAGCCTCCGCAAGACCGAGGAGCAGGCCAGGCAGCTTGAGCTAGAGCGCACCGCGCTCACCCGCCAGGCCTCCGCGGCCCAGGCCAGCCTCACGGAGGTGCAAGGCAAATTGGCCGCGGCGAGCACGGAGAACCTGCTCTCGAAGGAAAAATTCGGGGCATTGCAAGCCGACTTGAAAAGGCGTGAGCAGGAGTCGCTGGTCCTGGAGCGAAAGCTCGCGGAAACCGAAAAAGCAGCGCAATCCGCGCTGGCGGAAAAGCAGCAGCTCTCGACCCAGTTGCAGTTGTCGGCGACAGAGAAGCGGCTGACGCGCGAGCAGCTCGCCGAACTGCGCGGCACCGTGGCGATCGAACGTCAGGAAAAGGCTAAACTCCAGGAACACGCCACCGCGCTGGCCACCAACGTGGCGTCCCTCGCAAAGGTGTCGGGCCAATTGACCCAGGAAATTCGCGACAACCGCTCGCTCGCGCCAAATACGATCTTCAACCAGTTTCTGACCAATCGCATCACGACGAAATTCGAGGCCGCGCGCACCGGCCTTTTCGGGCGCGACGTCGACAAGGACAAGACCAGCCTGTCAATTCTGTTCACCGATGGCTCGCAGATCTACCTTCTGCTCCACGTGAATAACACACCGCTCACGCTTTGGAATCCGGGCACCGACTGGAACCGCTTCACCGCGGTCATGCAACGCGGCAGCGTGGCCTTTGCTGGCGTGCGCCTCTCGTTCCTGGCCGAGGATCCGCGCGTGGTGGTGATTCCGATCGACCAGGCACAGGCGAAACAATTCAGCGTCAAGATCTACCAGGCCGCTGCCGACCCGTTCAAGTTTCAAGACGCCGTCATCGTCGGCGCGACTGAAGGCTACTACGGCGAGTGCAAATTCCAGATTGACCAGAGCACGCCGAATTACGTGAAAGTTGATCGAAACCTGCTCAAGGGGTTGTTCGGGAAATTCAACCCGTCACGTGGCGACCTGGTTTTTACGAGGTCGGGCGAACTGCTTGGCATCATGGTCAACGGCGAGTACTGCGCGTTGCTCAACAAAGTGACGCCGACCCGCACGATCCGACTCGGCACTGAAGTCACCAGCCAGCAAACCGGCCAGATGCTTTCGCAACTTTACGATCGCCTTTTCAAGATGCCGTTGAAGTTGCACTAATCAAGGAGGGGTCGGTTCTTGAGTATGTACAATTTACGCTACTTCCTTTTTTTCTCACCTCATTCTGATTCCTGGAAGATAAGCGGAGTTCCAATGATGACATGACTTCGAGCGATATCGTGCGGGGGCGGGTTGAACCACTCCACTTTATTTCCTCGCCTCGGGAGTAACCGGGACGGTCGTCCGCTTGCCTTCCCGCAGTACAACAATTTCAACCGGCTGCCCGATGCGCGCTGCGTCCAAAGCGTAGGTGTAATCGTAAATGTTCGCAATTTTCTGGCCGCCGAATTCGACGATTACATCGCCGCCTTTCAGGCCCGCTTTGTCCGCCGGACTGCCGCCGCGAACGCCGGACAGTTTTACGCCGGCTACTTCCGCCGTGTAATCCGGTATCGTTCCCAGGTACACCCTCAGATTGTCCCGGCTGGCGCCGCCCGTTCCGCTTCGTTCGACTTTGGCGTAGTCCGGCCGCGGTGAATCTTTTGCCAGATCCAGGATCAGGTTGCGCGCGAACTTCGTGATCCGTTCGAGTCCCTCGTAATTCAACGTCTCCGCATCATCAGTTGGGCGATGATAGTTCTCGTGGCTGCCGGTAAAGAAGTTCACGACCGGGACTTGTTTCGGGTAAAAGGCCGTTACGTCAGTGGGCAGATACGGGTCCTCTTGCAGGACCAGATTGAAGCCCGCATTGACGTTGCACTTTTCCGCCAGCCGCCTCCAGGCGGAGGAGGAACCCACTCCCTGGAGATCCAGCTTGTTCTCACGCAGGCGGCCCACCATGTCGAAATTCACACAGGCCACGATGTTGGTGAGAGACACGGTCGGATGTTCGGCAAAATAGGAGGAGCCGATCAGGCCGAGTTCCTCACCGGACCACAACGCGAAGACAATACCGCGCTGGAACTTCTCTGGATGTTGCTTCCGTTCCGCCGAAAGCGCAGCGGCAAGTTCGAGCACCGCCGCCACACCCGACGCATTGTCGTCGGCGCCGTTGTGAATTTGTCCCTCCTCGCCTTTCTGTTGAAGCGTTCCGGATTCGCCAAACCCGAGGTGATCGTAATGCGCGCCGACGACGAGGTACTCCGAGCGCGCCATGCGCTTCGCCGGCGGCAGAAGCGCGATGACGTTGTGGTCGGTCTTCCGGATGTGTTCGACGGCGGTGGCAATTTTGACTTTGATAGTCGGAATTACAAAACCGTTTTCGGTATGAGGATTTTCTGTGTCGAGTGCTGACTGAAGCGCTTTCAAATCCTTGCCCGAACCAGCGAATAGTTCGTCGCCGACTCGACCGGTGATGCTCGCGGCCACGATCCCCGAGCCGGCGAGGGTGGTGTCAAACGAAAGCGGCACCAATTCGCCCGCGTTTGGCGAGCTGGGGCCGGTCACAATGAGAATCGCACGAGCGCCGTGCTCGCGGGCAAGCATGGCTTTATAACGCAGCCCGGCGTAACGGTTCAACTCCTGACGTCGTTGGCTCTCGACCGCTTCCGGCACGTAACGGAGCACGAGCGCGATTTTGTTTGATACGTTTATGCCCGCATAGGAATCGTAACCTTCCCCTGCCTTTCCCGGGACCGACAAACCGTAACCGGCAAACACGACTTCCCCTTCCACTTCGTCGTTGATCGTGAACGAGAGCGGGCGAAAATCCTTTTCCACTTCGAAAGGGGGAGCCGTTGTTGCGCGTAGAACGGCCAGACTATTTTTGTTGGTGACAACTTTCACGCCGGAATTGAAATCGAAGTTTTGAAAAAACGTATCTCGGTCGCCAAACGGCTTGAGTCCGGCGCGCCGCAGATTTTCCGCGATGAACTCGGCCGCCAACTGGCTTCCCTTGCTTCCGGTCATGCGGCCTTCGAGTTTGTCGGAGGCCAGATATCCAACTTGGGCGCGCAAGTCTTCGATCGTGATCGCCGGGGAAAATTTGGCTATTTGATAATCGGTAACATCTGTTCTCGGCTTGGTCGTTGCATCGATCTTCGGCGATTGATTCCGCGCCAAGGTGCCAGGGCTTTCAGCCACCGGAGCGGAATTGAGGGCTTCCAAAGCAGCAGTGTGATTCCAATCAGCCAGGACGAGTTGGGATTTGCCATCGGGCGTGCGGCCTGAGGTCCAGCAGAGGCGTTTGCCATCGGGAGAAAATACCGCCAAACCATCAAAGCCATCGGTGAAGCTCACGCGCACCGGTTCGCGCCGGCCCGCGGAATCCACCAGGAAAAGCTCGAAGTTGGAAAAGCCAAGTTTGTTCGAGGTGAAGATGGCGTACTTGGCTGACGAATGAAAATAGGGCGCCCAGGACATGCAGCCGAAGTCAGTCAACCGGCGCACATCCGAACCGTCCAGTTGCATCGTGTAGACGTCCGCCACCATTCCGTTTTCATCGAAGCGGCGCCAGATAATACGATTGCCATCCGGTGAGAAAAAGGGCCCGCCGTCGTAGCCAGGCGTGCGCGTGAGCCTTCGTTGTCCGGAGCCGTCGGCGTTCATGATGTAAATCTCGCCGAAATAGGCCGGATCAGTTTCCAGGTGCTTCAGCTCCGCGGCGGATAGCTTGTTAGTCGGGTAGGCATCGCGCAACGAGCAGAAGACGATGTGTTTTCCATCGGGTGAATAGGATCCTTCCGCGTCGTACCCTGGCGAATCCGTGAGCCGCCGCAGCCGGCTGCCATCCCGCCGCGCTGACCAAATGTCCATTTTATCATCGTAATCCCACGAGTAACGGCGTTGTTTCCCGGAGGCCCGAAAATCCAGTTCGGCCTGCTGTTTGGTTTTCGCCTCGGGGTCATGGTGAGTGGAGGCGAATATTACCTCGTCCGTGCGGGGCCGGAAGAAGGCGCATGTGGTCTTGCCAATTCCCGGTGACACGCGGTGACTCTCGCCCGACTCGAGATCCAGTATATAGATTTGGTAGAATGGATTCCCGGCTTCGCGTTCACTCTGGAAAATAAGCGCTTTGCCATCGGGAGAAAAATAGCCTTCACCACTGCGGCGGCCTTCGAAAGTCAGTTGCCGGATGTTGGAAAGAAATCGCGCCTCGGCCAATTGATTGGTTTCGGCTGCCGGCAAAACCAATCCTGAAATCATGCCGAGCCAACTGGCGAGCACGGATCGCCCAACTCTGTTCCAATTCATAGGGACAAAGTTACCAAACCAAAAACTCGGGGTCACGTCATGAAAAGAAAGATCCGTCGAACGCCTTGTGTTCTAATTCTAATGATTGGACCCTTAAGGTTCGAGGATCCGGACTCGGTAGAATTTTCTCGGCGCGCTCGTGAGTTGGTCTTGCACCGAGACGGTGGAGCTAGTCGCTGAAATCAGAGGCTCGTTGCGGGCCACATCAACCGGCTGCCACGAATTTGGATCAACCAAATTGGTCGTCCATTGCACCTCGAAACCACGATTGGCAATTCGAGGAAATTGAATCTCGGCCTGGGTTTCTGCTACCGCGAGGCGGATTCCCCAGCCGTCGCCAGCCAGCAACGGATTGGTGCCGGTCAGGTATTCCAGTTGATTGATTGCACCGTCGCCATCCGCATCCAAATCCGGCGCCGCATTTAGGGCATTCGTCGATCCAAAATTGGCCAACTGCCAATCGCCATAACTCTGGTACTTTGCGAGACCGTTCGTGATCCAATCGCGCAACAGTTTGATTGCCTGAGAATTCAAAACCGTCGTCGCCAGCGGCGGCATGTGTTCACGCCCCAGGTTGGCGATGCGTGTCAACAGGACAGAACGCTTGAGCGAACCAGGGTTGATGACGCGATTTTCGGAATCCCCGAGCGGGTCGAAGAGCGAGCCATTGATCAAGCCAAACGTCCTGACGGGGCGTCTCGAATTCAGGTCCCACAGCAGGATGGTTCCGTCAGTGTGGGGTGTGGCAAGTAATCGGCTGTCAGGAGAGAAGGCAGGCTTCCACGGGCCTGCGGAATGACCCTCGAGGGCGAACAATTTTTCATACGTGTTCCCGTCCCAAACGAAGATTTCCCCGGGAAGCGTCCGGTTGTACAGACTTCCGGCGGAGGTGGTCGCGATGCGACGACCATCCCGGCTCCAAGCGACTCCGATGGCGTCGAAGGTAGAATGCCCGAGCAGGTTTGTGACGAGGATCTGCTTTTCGACATCCCAAACATCGAACCGTTTCCGGGGATTCGATGACACCAGGCGTTTTCCGTCCGGTGAGAACGCAACCGAATACACCCACTGAGTCTGTGACTGCAACACTCCAATTACCCGCCGAGTCACGAAATCCAATAGCTGGATCTTTCCATCCTGCTGTCCGGCGGCAACCAGCCGGCCTGCCGGGGAACAGGCCAAGCCGAATATCGCATCCGAACCCGGTGGAAAAGTGAACAAGGGCGATGGCTGAGTCCGCCAAAGAGCGTCGAGATAATGCCATTCAAAGCCGCGCAAATCCGGTCGTCGCGGTTTGGGACGTTGATTATCCAACAAGATTCGCGGCAGGCTGGCGCTGCCGCGGTCCCAGGCGGCAAAGGCCATCGCTGTTTCCGCAACATAAAGATTCGCTTCCGCTTCGTCGCGATTCGCTTCCGCAGCGTTTCGTCCTGCTTTCAGACGTATGGAAGCAACGGTCGCACCGATGGCTATCGTCAGCAGAAAGAGAATTGAAGTTGCGGAGAGGGCCGCAACGGCGGGGCGGCGGCGGACCCACTTCTGCACACGTTCGAACGTCGTGCTCGGTCGCGCCAGGATCGGTTCATGATGCGACCAACGGTCCAAATCATTAGCAAACAGCTAGGCCGAGCCGTACCGCCGAGCTGCTTCTTTCTCGAGACACTTCAAGCAAATCGTCTCCAAATCCCGATCCACGGCCGGATTCAGAACTGAAGGACGACGCGGGTCCTGCTCGAGAACTTGTCGAATTGTCTCCATCGTGGTGCCGCCGCCAAAAGGTGGAGAGCGGTAAGCGATTCGTAGAGCACCGCACCCAGGCCGTAACCGTCGGCCGCGGTTGTCACGTCCTTGGTCTCCCCCCGCGCCT
>JBDTOW010000183.1:0-7231 GCA_039933075.1 Verrucomicrobiota bacterium
TTTCGCCATCTCCACTGCCTCCTCGGGCGAGCCGACGTACACGACGGAGAAAAGGTCCATCCGCCGTGCGAGCGCGACCATTTCGAATTCCTTCTTCACGCTCATGCCGGTCTCTTCGAGCACCTGGCGAAAAAGTCCATCGACGATGGTATGAGTCGGGAAATTGTTTACGCCGGAGAAACCCATTTCTTTGACTTTAAGAAGCCAGTGCCACATGCGTCGGCGCGGGTCCGTGGCATGCACCCCGCAAATCACCGGAATCTCTTCGACCACCGGCAGGACTTCAAATTCGCCAATCTCCATCGCCACGGCGTTGGCATCACCGTAGGCCATCAGACCACAAGTCGAGCCGTGCCCCGCCATTCGGAAGCGGCCCGAGTTGTAGATGATAATCAAGTCGGCGCCACCACGTTCGATAAACTTCGCGCTGATTCCGGTGCCGGCGCCCGCCGCGATGATTGGCTGGCCTTTCTTCAAGGTGGCGCGGAGGCGTTCGATCACTTCCTTGCGGGTGTAAGGGTTTCCTCTTCCGGTCCAAGGGTTAGGCATAATCTCTAGAGAACGATTTCGTGGATTGGTTTTCGGCAATCGTGCCGATG
The DNA here is from genome assembly GCA_039933075.1 of Verrucomicrobiota bacterium. Lineage (GTDB taxonomy): Bacteria > Verrucomicrobiota > Verrucomicrobiia > Limisphaerales > JACPZS01 > JBDTOW01. The sequence goes on from JBDTOW010000183.1 coordinate 600, forward strand.
CTTTCGCGCAAGCTTCTCCAATTCGTTGAAGAATTGCAATCCTTCCCGCCGTCGAATCCGTGAATTTCCAGACAACAGCTCGCGGAAAAGCGGCGGCTGCATCTCAATTTCTGTGTAAGTCGAGACGGCGCGGTGTTCCGAAGGAACATTTGATAAATACGAAATGCCGGGCTATTTTCGGAAGTTCCTCCGGAACTGCTGCCATCCACCATTCCAGCTTTGCCTAAAAAATGAGATTGGCAAAGGCCCGCCGCTATCAAATGTTCGTGATTGACCGAACCCCTAATTTGATTAGCTTTAACCACAAAGCCAATCAAACAATTAGCCGAAAGTTTTTATGGATCATAAAGAAAAAGAAAGCACTTCGTCGGCCGTCGCCGAGACGCGCCGGGACTTCATCAAAAAGGCGGCCACCGCCGCGGCTGTTGTCGCCTCGACCAACATTTTCAAAACTCCTGTTTACGGCCAAAACCAGGCGCCTTCGCCCGGGCGCGTCATCGGGGCCAATGACCGAATCCTTGTTGGGTTCATCGGCGTCGGTGGACAGGGGCAAGCTCATGTCAAGAGCATGAAGGAAAATGCCGCCGACAATAACATCGTCCAAGTCGCGGTCTGCGATGTTTCCAAGACCCGTATTGACCAGGCAAAAGAGATCATCGGCGGCCCATGTGATGGCTTTGCCGACCACCGTAAATTGCTCGAGAGAAAGGATATTGATGCCGTGTGTATAGCCACTGTCGACCACTGGCATACGCGATGTTCGGTCGACGCGATGAACGCCGGGAAACATGTTTACGTGGAAAAGCCCATGACGCGTTATTTGGGTGAAGGGTTTGAAATCTACGATACGGTCAAGAAGACCGGCAAGATCTTGCAAGTCGGCTCACAAGGCTGCTCCGATGCCAAGTGGCACGAAGCTGCCAAACTCATCAGGGAGGGGAAGATCGGACCGCTCGTTTTGCTCGAAGGATCGTACATGCGCAATGCGCCAAAGGGCGAATGGAACTATGACATCAAGGACTGGTGCACGCCCGACGATACGGACTGGAACCACTGGATGGGACCAGTGAACAAAAAGGTTTCTTTCAGCGCTGATCACTACTTCCGTTGGCGCAAATATTATCCGTATTGCGCCGGGTTGCTGGGCGATCTTTTCCCGCACCGGCTGCACCCGTATATGCTCGCCACCGGCAATCCGGAATTTCCGAAACGAGTCGTCGCCATCGGCACCAAGGCCATTCATACCGACCGAAACACGCCGGGCACACCGGAGCGCGATGTGCCTGAGAGTATCCAAATGATCGCCGAATTTCCCAGCGGCTTAACCATGGTCATCGCGAGCAGCACGGTGAACGAGTTCGGCTTCCAGGAAGTCATTCGTGGTCATAAAGGGCGCCTCGAGATGGGTGCCAGCGGACGGATTGAGCTGAAACCGGAGCGTCCCTTCGTCGATGAAGTGGACCCGGAAACCAAGGACAATTTGAAGCCCGTGGAAGGTCTTCCTCCGCATGAAGCAAATTGGTTCTCTTCGATTCGCGAGAACAAACAACCCCACGCCAATATCGACCTCGCTGTGCGCGTCCAAACGGTCATTTCCCTGGCGGAAATGTCGGACCGCCTCCAAGTCGCGTGTTTGTTCGACGAAAAAACCCGCAAGATTACGACGGGCGACGGCAGAGAACTCAAGCCGCTTACCTACGGTTGGGCCGAGCTTTCGTAAATAAGTTCTCCACTCTGCAGAGGGTTTCGCGGGCTGATTTGTCTGCGAAACCCTGATTTTTTTTTATGACATCGGTAGCGGTGGCGAGAAATGCAATGGCGACGCGTTTCGAGATCATTTTGTACGGGGATAACCCGGTTAGCCTGCGGGCCGCGGGGGAGGAAGCGCTGGACGAGATCGAACGCCTGGAAAATCAATTGAGCTTGTATCGACCGTCGAGCGAAATCAGCCGCATCAATGCCGGAGCAGCGTCAGGCCCCGTGCGAATCGAGCCCGGTTTGTTCCGCTTACTACAGCACGCGCAGCGTTTGCACCGCGAGAGCGATGGGACTTTCGATATCACGATCGCTCCGCTGATTCGGTGCTGGGGATTCATGGGCGGCACCGGGCATCTGCCGGATCCGGCCGATTTGGCAATCGCCAGGACGAAAGTGGGAATGCGGCTTGTGTCGTTGAACGAGGCGGATTTTACGGTTCGATTCAATCAGCAGGGCGTGATGCTGGACCTCGGTTCCATCGGCAAGGGTTACGCCCTGGAACGTGCGGCCGCAGTCATCGCCGACGCCGGTGTGACGAGTGCAATGCTGCAAGGCGGGACCAGTACCGCTTGTGCCATTGGGTCTCCCCCGGACGCCAATGCATGGAAGATCGCGATTGAACGACCCGCGCCCCAAAACACCCGTATCGCCTCGCTTGAACACAACGCGATTGTAGAAGTTGGACGGGCGGCTGACTTTCTGGCGGTGATCCCGCTCAAAGATCAATCTTTGTCGGTATCCGCGATTTGGGGAAAATCATTTGAATCCGAAGGGAGAGTATACGGCCATGTAATCGATCCTCGCTCAGGGCAGCCAGTCAGCGGGGCGCTTCTCGCGGCCGTCGTCGTGGCTTCGGCAACCGAAACCGATGCTTTCTCCACAGCGTTGCTGACCTTGGGAAGTAGCGGCCTCGACCGGATCACGGGATTGCGCCAGGACATGCGCGCCCTGGTCGTCGAGAGAAGCGAAAACGAAGAACTGAGAATCGCGGCGAAAGGGATCGAGCTGCGCCAGGAAAAAGTTGTCTAACCAGAACCGACGCACTTAAAGAAGGATCTATCCCAGTGTGTGGATCTGCCAAAATCAGCGTCAGCCAACGCTTGCAATCCGCTGCTGAGCGCGACATGCTTTGTTGTTCTTGAAGCACCAGCGCGGAGCAGCACACTTCCTGAACGGATTTAATTGCATGAGTACAACACCAGAGCCTGAGCTCGATCTCGACCTGCATTTTCTGCCGGCTTGGGCCCAAAAGTCGTCCGACGTCAATCCATACGCCAAATATGAAGGTGGCGGGGAAGACCGGCGCGGCTATCGAGGGGATCGCCCGGAATCTCGCCAGCGCCGTGAGTTCGGGGACAGACGCGGTCCACGCCCTGAACGCGCCAAGTCCGGACGCGAGAACGTCCAACGAACACCGGCAGGTCCGCCCGGGTCCCGGCCCGAACCGAACCGTCGGGAAGGAGGCTCAGCCGGACAATTCGGCAATGCGCGCCGCGACGACCGACGTGAAGCCTCGCAAGCTCTGCCGGAACTCGAGACGAATTTTGCGCCGGAAGAAAAGGGAGTGGAATCACTGGCGCGACAAATCAAATTGTCCGGCCGCGCTTATCCCCTCTTTGAGATTGCGCAGCTCGTTCTGAAGAAGCCCGAGCGCTACCACGTCCAATTCCGCGTCATCAAGAAGCCGGACGGTCAGCCAGTCCAGCCCCTGTGGGTCTGCAACCTGGACGAAACCGTATGGCTTTCCGAACAGGACGCAGTCAACCACGTGGTGGGTCGTCATTTCGGCACTTTCTATCAGACGGAGAAGATTCCCACCGACCCGCCGAAAGGAACGTACACGTTTGTTGCGCAATGCGGAATGAGCGGGGTGGTTCTGGGTCCTCCCAATTATCACGATTACCAAAACAAGCTGCGCAAGCTGCACGCCGAACGGTTCTCGCGGATTCCTTTTGAGGGCTACAAAGCGCGCGTCAAAATTGTCCGCGATGAGGCAGTTGTCAAACAATGGCTCGAAGAGCAAAGCTTTAAGACCGAATACAATTGTTTAAACGTTCCGGAAGCGAAGAAACTGGCCAGCCGCGAGGAGGTGGAACTGCATTTTCGCGAAACCCATCTGCCAAACATTATCAGACAAGTGGACTCTTTCACGGTGAGCAACCCGGCGGGCCGCAGCCAGCTTCCGCCTGCGCTGCAGGCGCTGTCGCGGTGGGCATGGGAGGACCAACGGCGTTTCCCGATAAAGATCGTCACGTCTCTCAGCCAACAATTCGCGGCCCACGGTCTGCAGTTTTTCAAGGTGAACAAAACTGTCACCCACGTGGCGGTAGCGCGACCCCACCATCTGGACATGATCGCTACCCCGGTCTCAGAAGGTGTACGCCGAATCGTGGAGTTTATTGATGCAACGAAGAAGTGCACGCGCCGCCAGTTGTTCGCAACGCTGGCGCCTGCGCCTGCGCCTCCTCCCGGCACGGCCGAGTCCGCCGATGACTCATCCAAGCCGGTGGAAACCCCCGAGCCGGCTCCCGAAATGAAGGCCGTGATCGGCGACCTGCATTGGCTAATCCACCAGGGGCACGTCATCGAATTCGCCAATGGCATTTTGGAAACGGCCAGGCCACCGGCTCCCAGGCCGCAGAAGTCAGCGCCCAAAGTTGCGACGCCAAAACCCGAAGGCACCGGAGCTAAGGAATCCGCCCCCGCCCCGTCGGCCCCTGAAGCTGCTCCGTCGATTGCGGCTGCCGCCTCACCCGTTCGGCCAGTGGCGGAGGCGACGCCCGGCACCGAGAAGGCTTCGACTTCGACCACGGTGGCAGAACCGGTCGCGGAAAACTCGTCCGTTCCAACGGATGTACCAGTCGAGACAGTCTCACCCAATGCGTCCTAGTGGTGGGGCAGCTTTTTGCTTTCTGTTCAACCTGAGGTTCCTGTCAGGTTTCTTGATCTTCGTTACGGAAGTGCTCGGTGCATTGTCTCCGACTTGTGCTGTGGATCCGGCTTTTGAAACAGCCGTCTCTACGCGTGCGTTCAGCGGTGTGCAACCACGACTTTCACCAGACGGAAAGTGGATTGCGCTTTCCTACCAGGGAGCGATCTGCCGCATGCCCAGCAATGGCGGCACGCTGACGCGCCTGACGAGTGGCGAAGGCTTCGATGTGGAACCGGCCTGGTCGCCGGACGGAAAGTCGATCGCCTACATTAATTCGCCGAACTTTTTCGGTGGCGAGCTGCGACTGGTTCGCGCCGAAGACGGCTCGCCAGTCAATGTTCCTGCCCAAGTGCGTGCCCAAGGCCAGCTTTGGTTTCATCCCGATGGACGCCGAGTGTTCGGCAAGTTCAACGCCGCCGGTCAACCATTACGAATCGCCTGGTGCGACTTGGAGAAGGGCGAGTTCAAACCGGTTGCGGGCGATTGGCAGAATATTCAGATGATCCGGGCAGGACGCGTTCTTTTTTCTTTGTCCAACGATGGGAAGTGGATCGTTTATGTTTTGCATCAGGATGTTCCCGGCGAGCAGGACGGCAACGATGGGCCACAAGCGGACGTCTGGAAAGTGTCTGCCGACGGTGGCGCGCCAGAGAAAGTTGTTCGCTTTCCCGCGCGCATCTACAACGTTTGCTGGGACGCATCCGATCGTGGGATCTACGTGACCACCGACCTCGGCGCATCTCACAATGATATCTGGCACATTCCATTCGACGATCCCCTGAAAGGCGCAACCAAGATAACTTTCGGGCAAGCGGATGAAGATTGGCCTTCGGTCAGCCGTGACGGACGGCGACTGGTGCACACCGACAACCAAGAAGGAGCCACGTCATTGACGCGCTACGATCCAATCACTGGCGAACGCCAGGCTATCGCAATCGACGGTATCGATTTTCGCGAGCCGACTGCCACGTTGCGTTTGAAGACGATTGGAAAATCCACCGGTGAGCCGCTGGTCGCAAAAATTTCTCTGCACCGGGCCGGCGGCAAATTTTACGCGCCAGTCGGAGCCCTGTATCGAGTGATGAACCGAGGTCTCCATTTTTATTGCCGTGACGAAATCGAACTATCGTTGCCAGCGGGAAAATACGAGTTGGCCGCCACCCGCGGTTTGGAGTATCGCGCCAACGGAAGCGAGTTGGAGTTGAAGCCGGGCCAATCCGTCACGCATACGATCTCAATGGAACGTTGGACTGAGATGGCCGCGAGCGGCTGGTACTCGGGAGAAAATCATATTCACGCCAACTACGGTTATGGCGCGTGGTATCACACCCCGGTCAGTGTTCTCGATCAATGCGAGGGGGAAGATCTGAACGTGTGCAATGTCATGGTCGCCAACTCGGACGGCGACGGGGTGTTTGATAGGGAATTCTTTCGCGGTCGAGCTGACACTAAATCCAAACCGCGCACGATCCTTTACTGGAACGAGGAATTTCGCAGCACCATTTGGGGTCATCTGACGCTGATCAATCTCCAGCAATTGGTGGAGCCTATTTTCACCGGCTTCACGGACACGACGAATCCGTGGGATGTGCCCACGAATGCGGACATCGCCGATCGCACGCGTCAGCGGCGCGGCGTGGTCAGCTACACTCATCCAGCCAATAATACGGACGACTTGTATCTGAGCGCCTATTCCGGCAAAGGGTTGCCGGTCGATGTGGCATTGGGCAGGATCGACACGCTGGACGTGATGGGAGGCGGTTACGAAGCGTCGGTCCGGCTCTGGTATCGATTGCTTAATTGCGGGTTTCGCCTACCGGCGGCGGCGGGCACGGACTGCTTCTTGAACCGCATTCCCAGTCTCCCGCCTGGCTGGGGCCGCGCTTACGTCAAATTGACGAACGGCCTGTCGTATGGTGCCTGGGTTGCTGGGCTAATGGCA
>JBDTOW010000184.1:0-7208 GCA_039933075.1 Verrucomicrobiota bacterium
CAGAAAACTTTTCTGATCTGCCGCCGCATATTGCTGGTAGAGGGGGGGCGCGTCTGGGGAGAGTTTGGCGGCCGCGTAGTAGTCCTGGACGTAGCCGATGCCGGTGGTCCCGAGCAGCCCGCCGGAGAACACACCGGCGGCGCCAATGGCGCCAAGCGTCAGTGCTCCGCCTTTGGGGAAACGCTCGGACACCACGCCGAGCATCGTTGGCCAGAAAAACGTCTTGCCCACGCCATACACCGTGGCGGCGAGAAAGACAGCCACGCCGACGGTGGAATTGCCCAGCCAGAGCAAACCGAGCATGGCCAACACGGAGCAGGAGAGCAAGAGGCCCAAGGGCGAAATCTTGTGGACGATCGGCCCGGCAAAAAAACGAAGCGCAAACATAATGCTGGAAGTATAGACGAGGACCAGAATGCCTTGCATATTCGCGATGTTCGTCATGAGGTTGGCGGTCCAGCTATCCGTGCCCAGTTCGACATAGCCCACCAACGCGTGCAGCACCAGCAACGCCAGCAGCACTGGCTGGCCAAACTCCTTCAGCATGGTACCGAACTTCACGCCCGCGGCTTTGGCTTCCGAAACCGGGAACTTCTGCCCGAGCATGAGCAGGCCGTAAAGGATTACGGGCGCCAGGAAGAGCAGCCATTGGATTTCCCAGCGCACCATGACCTGCCCGTCGCGTTCGGCCATCAAGTAGGAAAACACGCCTCCGAGGATCAGGCCGGCGGGCCAGCCGGCATGCAGGATATTCAAATAGTGAGTCTTCTGCTTCGGGTAGAGCGTGGCAGCGAGTGGATTGATGACCGCTTCGCACGTGCCGTTGGCGAAGGCGAAAAGCGTCATTCCTGCGTAGAGCATCCAATAGGTGGCGTCTTTCCCGTGGTGCTCAAAAACGAACGTCGCCCCCAGGGTGGCCAGCGCCGACAACACGTGCAGAATAAACGCTACGCACATCAGCGGCCCGTACCCGACCCGGTCGGCGAACAAACTGAAGAAGACGATCGCCAACCCGAATCCCCACAAACCACTGCCAGTGATCGCGCCGAGCTCAGTTTGGGTGAATCCGAACTGGCGCCCCCAATCGTCGAGGATGCCGCTGCGAATCGAGAACCCGACACCAGCGGCAATCAGTGTGATAAAACTGGCCAGGAACAGGCGTCGTTGGCCGGTTGTCACGCTGTTTGCCGGGCCTCGCATGGTTTAAGCGGCTGGGAATTATTCAGAACAGATCGGGAACCGTTTAAGCTTCTCCGGGTCCCTCAACGCCGCCTGTCAACTTTTCACCTTCGAGGTGTATCTGCTTATAGCCGCCGGTCGCCTTAAAATAGAGGATAAGCAACAGATATAAAACGGCCATAATAGCGGGGATTGCAGCGGTGATTTTCAAAGCCATCCGTCCGCCATGCAGGTCGGCATTATGGACGAGCGTCTCCTCTGGAGTGCGCGCGTCGGCTGGCTTGGCGCGAACGGCCCCTACTTTGGTTCCATCCAATCCCTGAATGACGGGGAACAACAGGAAACTGTTCCTGGTATCTGATTTATATTGGCCGTAAACAGCGGGTGCGGTCTCTTCAAGATCTTTGGAGGCATAGTAATCCTGATTGTAGCCGATGCCTGGGCCGCCCAACAAGCCCGCGGACAGCATCCCGATACCGCCCATCGCGCCGATTGTGATTGCACCGCCTCTCGGGAAGCGGTCGGAGACGACGGCCAGCATTGTCGGCCAAAGGAAAGTCTTGCCAATGCCGTAGATGGTGGCGGCAACGACAACCACCACACCGCTCATGGCGTTGCCGAGCAAAGTGAGGCCAATCGCGCCACAAGTCGCACCGGCAAATAAGAGACCTAGCGGGGAGATTTTCTCGACAATGGGCCCGGCAAAGAAGCGCAGCGCGAACATGAGCAGCGATGTGTAGACAAATAATAGAAGACCCTGTTCCCGGCTTGCCAGAATGTTTCCGGTGATGTTGCCGATCCAGCTATCCGTTCCGAGTTCCACATAGCCTAGCAACGCATGGACAAATAGCAGAAGCAGCAGCACTGGCGCGGCGAACTCGGCGAGCATTTGAGCAAACGTAACTCCGGCAGTGCTGGCTTCGGACTTCGGAAATCTTTGACCGAGGCAGAGCAAACCGTAGAAGACAACTGGCACCATGAACAAAGACATCTGAATCTCCCATCTGACCTTCCCGACCATGAAGTAAGAAGCAAGGCCACCGAGGACCAAGCCTCCCGGCCAACCGGCATGAAGAATGTTGAGATAGTGTGTTCGTTTTTTTGGGAACAGTGTAGCGACGAGCGGATTAACGACTGCTTCCGCTGTGCCGTTGCCGACGGCGAAAAGAAACATGCCCCAGTAGAGACATTGATAAGCAGCATCTTTGCCGCCGGCTTTGAAAATTGGCGTCGCTGCCAGCGTTAAAAGGGCAGAAAGGAGATGCATGAGGAATGCAAATATCATCAACCGGCCATATCCAATTTTATCCGCAATCAACGCCCCAAGAAGAATGATAATCCCAAAGCCGGTCAACCCACCTCCTGTAATATTACCCAGGTCTGTCTGAGTGAATCCAAACTGGCTGCCCCAGTCGGCAAGAATCCCAGCTCGGATGGAAAAACCAACGCCGGCGGCGAGGATAGCCATGAATCCCGCCGTGAGGAGCCGTCTTGCGTTTGATGACATTTCATTTTCCATAATGTTGATCCTGGAGTTGAGCTTTTAGAGTCCGCTATTGGTTTTCCGACCGCGCATCGCGAACTTCGAGCGTCGATCGCAAAGAGTCTTTTTCCCGATTTTACTTCCAGACTGACCGTGAAATCTCGATCTCAATTCACGCCTCGGTTTTGCTTGCCAGAGCAATTTTCTCTGCTTTGTCACCGCGAATGCTAAAACCGAGTCGGGCGGTGGCCAACGCCAGAACACTCACGAGGAAAAAGCTTGGACTTATTGTATTCCGCGTGCCGGTCCACGTTGATCGAAGAGGCCATGAATCTCAGCCGTCAGATTTTCACGAACGGAAATCTGGGATTTTGACGATTTCGCCGCCGCGCATGGCCGATTCATGCGCACAGATGCCCACCATCGTCCAGTTCACCGATTGATGCACATCCGGGAAGGACGGGCGGCCTTCGATGATGCTCGTGACAAATTCGTTGACCAAATGCGGGTGCGAACCGCCATGACCGCCACCTTGAATGAAGGAGAGATGTTTGTGCTCCTCCGCGTCGTACACCCCTTTGGTCGTGAAGGGCCGGATCGGTTCGGGCAACAGATGCGCATAATCCGGGACTTTAACCTTCTCCACTTTTTCACCGCCCGTATGCAACGTCGGGTCATCGCCTTCCACCAACTGCCATTCGAAAGACATTTTCTCGCCATACACATCGAAACTTTCGATGTATTGCCGGGAAGCGTTGAACAAATAGCGAGTTACTTCGAAGGCAAGATCCTGGTTGCGAATCTTACAGTGAGCGGTCTCGAACGAGAAGGGCGAGCCGTATTTTGCGAGGAGTTGTTCGGCGATGCGACCGGAACCCAGGCAAGAGACGTGGTCCGCTTCGCCCTTCACCATGGCCAGGCAGGGGCTGACACAGTGCGTAGCGTAATGCATGGGCGGGAGACCTTCCCAGTAGCCGGGCCAGCCTTCCATGCTCTGGAGATGTGAGCCGCGCAGGAATTGTATGCGTCCGAGCTTCCCCTGGTCACGGAGTTCGCGAACGTAGAGGAACTCGCGCGAATAGACGACCGTCTCCATCATCATGTAGTTTTTCTTCGCCTTTTGCGCCGCTTTGACAATCTGCTTGCACTCCTCGACGGTTGTGGCGGCGGGCACGGTGCAAGCAACGTGTTTGCCGGCCTTTAGTGCGGCTATGCTTTGCGGGGCGTGGAGGTGGATCGGGGAATTGATGTGAACAGCGTCCACTTTCGGATCTTTAATCAGCTCCTCGAAACTGGCGTAGCGCTTTTCGATGCCAAACGCGTCGCCAAGCTGGTCCAGCTTCTGTTGGGTGCGCTGGCAGATGGCATACATTTGAGTATTCGGATGACGCTGATAAATCGGAAGAAACTCCGCTCCAAATCCCAGCCCGACGATGGCGATGTTGACCTGGCGTTGGCTCATGAATTGCTGGCTTGTTGCTGCTGGTTACTCACAAACAATTCTCCGTACACGTATTCCTATCCCCAGGAATTACGGCTTCGGTGATGGTGCGAATGACACCGTTCCGGGGCAAAACTGTCAACGGAAAACTTCCCAAATCGAAATTTTGGCTTCTGCTCGGCTTTGGATTGGTGTTGAATCATTAGAGGCACGACAACCAAATTATGGCTGGGCATAGCAGGTGGGCAAAAGTTAAACATTTTAAAGGAGCGATCGATGCCAAACGTGGCCGCATCTTCTCCAAACTGGCCAAAGAAATCGCAATCGCGGCCAAACTGATGGGTGGTGATCCGGTCATGAATCCGCGACTGCGGATGGTTTTGCTTAAATGCCGGGGCGCCAACATGCCTTCAGAAAATATCGAGCGGGCAATCAAAAGAGGCCTGGGAGGCGATGACGCTTCTAATTATGAAGATTTGACTTATGAGGCATACGGGCCGCACGGCGTGGCGATTCTGATGGAATTGACCACGGACAATCGCAATCGGACAGCGGCTGAAATTCGCAGTCTGCTAACCAAGCACGGCGGAGCCATCGCGACTTCCGGATCGGTCAGCCGGTTGTTCCACCGCAAGGGACAGATCGTCATTTCTCGCGACAGCGCCGGCGAAGACAACGCTATGGAAATTGCGCTGGAAGCCGGAGCTGAGGACTTCAAAGCTGAACCGGAGGGTTACGAGATCCTGACGGATCCCGCCAACTTCGAGGCGGCGCACAAGCAAATTGAGGCCAAAGGAATCAAGTGCGCGGCCGCGCAGGTGACATCGCTTCCGACGCTAACTGTGCGGCTCGATGCGACGACTGCTTCAAGCGTTTCGAAATTGATTGAAGCCTTGGAAGACCACGATGACGTTAAAGAAGTGTTTACGAATGCCGAATTCCCCGATTAGCCTTCGCTTCGGCTCAATTGTCCAAGCTACGGTCCGAAAGGCGACGAAGAAACAATGCCCGGCACCGGAGCCCGCAAAAACCGATAGAATCAGGAATGGCGCTACCGACTGACTCGTTTTCGGTTCGGCTGTTAGGTCGGCTGGCGCATGCCGTTTACCATCGCCCGAACTGGTTTCTCTACCCGCAGATTTTCCTTTTCGTCTGTTGCGTCGCGTATACGGCATTCAATCTGGAGTTCAGCACAAAGCGCCGAGACCTGGTAGGAGCAAACAAGAAATACCACCAGAATTTCCTCCGTTTCAAGGAAGAGTTTCCCGGTCAGGACGATTTGGCCGTGCTCGTCGAGAGTGAGGGCCGGGAAAAGAATCGTCAATTTGTCGAACGGCTGGGTGCGCGCCTGGAAGCAGAACCCAACCTGTTCGCGGACATTTTCTATCGCAACGATCTGAAGATGCTTGGCACCAACGCACTTCTTTTCGCCGATGAAGCATCATTAACCGAACTCAACAAGACTCTAAAAGAATATCGGCCCTTCATCGAAAAGTTTGCTAAAGCGACCAACCTCGTCTCGCTTTTCGATTTTGTGAATCGACAATTCAGGACAGCACCGCGCCCAGCGAAGACCATTCCGGAGTCCCAGTCCACAAGGACAGGCCCTGCCGGGCCGCAGCAAAGCAACGAGATTGATGCGATGATCAAAGCATTGCCCGCGTTGGAGCGTATAATTCGGCAGGCAGGAGACAGCCTGGTGAGAACCGGCACACCACCTTCGCCAGGCATCAATGCGCTCTTTGGAAGGGCGGAGGAGACAGAGCAACAGATCTACCTCACCTTCGCTCGAGGCCGAATCTATCTGGTATCGGCGCATGCTCCCACCGAACAACTCAACTTTCCCGCGCTGGAACGGCTCCGTGTTTTGGTCCGGGAAACCCAGGTCGAGGTTCCGGGGGTAAACGCGGCTATTATTGGTGAACCGGTCCTGGAATACGATGAAATGCAGCAGTCCAAGAAAGATACGACCTTGGCAACTGTGGTCTCGCTCGTCCTTTGCGCCTTGATTTTCATCTACGGATACCAGGAAACGGGCCGGCCGGTGAAAGCGACAATCTGTTTGATCATCGGGCTTGGGTACACAATGGGATTCACAACTTTGGTGGTGGGTCACCTTAACATATTGACGATAACGTTCGCGCCGATGCTGATTGGAATGGCCATCGATTTTGGCGTGCATCTGGTCACACGTTACGAGGAAGAATTGAGGCACGGCAAAACCGAGCGGGAGGCACTTGAAAAGGCCATGGTGTTTACCGGTCAGGGTATCTCCACTGGCTGTTTCACGACCGCGGGTGCCTTCCTGGCGATGGGCCTCACCGATTTCAAGGGAATCCGGGAAATGGGGATCATTGCCGGCGGGGGAATGCTTATCTGTCTCGTTCCAATGATGACGATGCTGCCGGTATTATTGCTGCGCGGCAAACAGAACGTGCTGGATCACAAGTGGCCGGCCGAAAGGGATCGCCGCGCCAGAATCGAGCGGCTCTGGCTGGAACGGCCTATCGTAGTTGGTTGCCTTACCGCAGGGCTTTGTGCCCTCGCGCTCACGCAGTTCCGACGGGTTTATTTCGACTATAACCTGCTCCACATGCAGTCTCCGGGGTTGCCGTCGGTCGAGTATACGATGAAGTTTCTCGAATCCGGATCGAATTCAGTTCTGTTTGCCGCCGTCATCAGCGACTCGGTCCCTGAGGCGATTGAGTTGGAGTCTCGGTTAACCAATCTCACCACCGTCGCGAGTGTAAAATCGATGGCTCACTTCCTTTCCGGCGAAACTCCGGAAAAGCTAATGAGAGTGGGCGAAATAAAACGCGAAGTCAGCTCGATTCAATTTGCTGAACCGGATATTCGGCCCGTTGATGTCGTTGAGCTGAGTCGGACATTGTTTTCGTTGAAAGGTTACCTTGGCCTGGCTTTGGAGGAAGTGCGCCGGCACGGCGAGAAGGACCTTGAAAACAATTTGCAGTGTCTTCGCATAGCCATTGAAGATTTTCAGCAGCGTCTCGCCTATACTGATCGAAGCCCAACTTCCGCGAAGCTCGCGGAGTTCCAGCAGGCCTTGTTCACCGATTTGCGGGAAACTTTCGACACGCTGAAAAA
>JBDTOW010000185.1:0-7201 GCA_039933075.1 Verrucomicrobiota bacterium
AAGATTGAACGTTGACGATCCCGTGTTCACATGTGCATCCGCCACTCGCGAACGATCGATCAATGCCTGGTTCAAACAGAGCAGTGACTCCGCACGCGACTGCACGGAGGCGACCAACGCGCGTTGCTCCGTTGTCAGTGGTGTAACAAGCAACTCCTGTGTAATCCCAAGGATCTGATGGGGGACCTGGCAGAGCTTCTGGCTTAGATCATCCAAAGCGTCGCTCTCTCTCCGCTCTGGTTCCAAAGAGTGATCCTGGCGCTCATACCTTTCCTTCGCCTTATCTTTTGGCGGCGCAACTTTCCTTGGAATCATGGTCAGTTCAGTTCGCTTTTGATTGGGCTGAACGTCAATTTCAGATTTCGTCGGGCGTAGGGGCGTCTCGACGTGCCCTTGTTTGTTAGGGTCTGTTTTCAAGACCGCCTCAGAGTCCTGCAGTTTCGCCACCTGTTCAGGGATGCGCTGGGGCTCCGAGGTTTTCTCCGCGCTCATTTGCCAAGAGGAATTGGGAGCGAGCCTCTGATTATCCAAATCCTTCGATTGGTCCCGGGCCCATAGATCGAGACCTACTCCCTCCTTTTTACCATTGTCGGATGAGAAAGCTTGCTCCCCAAATTCTCCGGTAGCAGGCTCCTCAACTGTGACTGGTTCGGGCGAGGAGTTTGTCTGTGCATAAAGGCGGAGTCGATTTAGTTCCTCAGTCAATGCCTCGTGGCTTTTGGCCAATTCCGCGAACCGCGCCTCCGCGTGCTGTCCCTCGCTAGAGACTTCGGGGCGCTGCGCCCGGACTTGTGTGTGCTCTGCGCACGGTTTTTCGAATCGAGATCCTTCTGTTTCAGCTCGGTCCACGGCTTCTGCGTCCGGGCTCTGTGCCACCTTCTCCTTCGCGGCTGGAATAGACTGGGCTGTGTTGGAGTTCGACCTGAGAGACATGGAGGGAAATGAACTCTCAATCACAGCGGAGACGGACTTGGGAACCGCCGCACGGGCCGACTGTTCTTTCTTACTGGACGGTGCGGGCCCTTTTTCTCGCGGAGTATATTTTTCAGGCTCAGGCGGCAAGACTTCTCCGTGATCGCCAAACACAATGGCTTCAGCCTTTGGTTTTTTGGACTTGATTGGGTTCGTGACAGCAATTTCTCTCACCAGTACCTCGGGTTGAGAAAAGCGATTTCTCAAGGCGTAATTTAATGCTTTGACTGCGAGCTCGGTGAATAAGAAAGGTTTGGCAATCAAATCATTGCCGCCGCTTAATGCACCCTGCGAACGGCTTTCAAAATCGGTCGAACTCGTGACAAAGATGATAGGAGTTGTCTTGTGAATGGGAAGCTTTCGCAGCTCCCGGCACAGATCAAAACCATTCATGTCCGGCATGCTCACATCAAGAAAAATGAGATCAAATGCACCCTCCGTCAGCGCTTGCAATGCGACTTTTGGGTTGTCTACCTCGACCGAGGTAAGCCTGGCTCTTTCCAGCGCGGAAACAATTGCCCGGCGCGAAAGGCTCTCGTCGTCGACGACCAGGATCTTGAGCGGCGAAGCGTCCAGAGGGTCGGTCGGGGCATCATGCTTAAAGAGCACATCGAGAAAATCCGTGGCGTGCGAAAGAGTCCTCAAGCTGGATGGCGTCAGATCGTCCGGTTTGTCGGTGAGTTGTTTAAGGAGTGCCTCCAAAGCTGCGCTCAACTGAGATAGAGACCGTAATTCGGCAGCGGCAGCGCCTCCGCCGAAGGAGTGTATTCTCTCATACAGAATCGCTAGCTGCGTGAGACGAGCAGCGCTGTCCTGGCTCTTGGCTAAAGCCTGCAGGATCTTTCGCAGCTCCAGTAATGTTTCCGGAGCTGTTTCGATAAAGGCCTGAATCAATTCGTGTTGGCTACTTGAATCGGGTGCGTTCGCATCTGCTGCGAGCGGCTCCGCTTCGCTGTCGTTAGCCTGAGCCGCCGAGGTGCGATACAAGGCGGAGGAATCCGCCTGGGCGCCCAAAAAATCGCGGATAGCTTTGATAATGTCTTGCGGGACTGCCACCGATTTGTCGAAAACCTGAGTCGCGCCCGCTTTGGCTGCGTCTTTAGCCAAGTCACTAAGATAAACATTGGTAAAAACAAAGATGGGTTTCTGCTCAAGGTCATTTTGTCCTCGAATCCTTTTGAGGAACTCGAGACCATCCAGCTTGGGAAGCATTAAATCCAACAAAATGAAATCGGGAGCAATCTGCTGAACGGCGTGAAGTCCATCCTCTCCATTAATGGCTGTCTCGACCGCGAACCCTGCTTTCTCAATTTGGTTCTTATAGATGTGGAGGATGATCGGATCGTCCTCAATTATAAGCACCGTTTTCATGAGCTAACGACAATCAGATTTTTAATGCTTTTAATAATGGAAAGGTCAATGTCAGCTCTCGAAACGGAGGATAATGCGTTTGTGTCCACTTTCTTTGATCGTTGCGGTGAGTAGATTCGATCGCCCCTCAAATTACTTGATGCTGGTTGTCGTGAGGGTCGCAGTCTTGGCTAAGTGACACCGGAACAACTGCATCAGTCCCTTCAAAGCGAGCTCCATGAATAGAAAAGGTTTGGCGATAATGTCGTCGCCGGGGCTCGGTTTCGCTTGAGCCTGACTTTCGAAATCGTGCAGACCGGCCACGAAAATGACGGGGGTATTTTTGTAATCAGGGAGCTCTCGCATTCTGCGACAGAGTTGAAAGCCATTCATGTTCGGCATTTCGACATCCAGAATGACAAGATCAAAATGATTAGCGGAGAGGAGATTGCAGGCGACTTGAGCGTCATCAACTCCCACCGATCTCAGGTTGACTTTTTGCAATGCGTAAATAATTGCGCGGCGAGAAATTGCTTCATCATCCACCACCAGGATATAAGTTTCCTTGGTGAGATCCGGCCACGAACATTTCTCTTCTGAAAAGAGCGTGGCTAAGAAATCGATAGCCTCTGCCATGGTCCGTAGGGTTGAGGCGTTCAGGCTGGCGGGCTTGCCGTACAGTTCCTTGAGCAAAGCTTCCAAAGCGGAGCTGAGTTGCGCCATGTGGAGTGACTGAACAATTGCCGAACTGCCCGTTAAGGAATGGACCTTCCGATAGAATTCCAAGAGTTGATTTAGACGTTCAGTTTGATTGTCGGTTTCACTCAGAGCCTTAAGCATTTCTTGCAAATTCGAGATCGTTTCAGTCGATTTAGCCTCGAAAGTGTTGCGCAATTCCGCTTGAAAGGCGCCGTCGGCTTCCCCGCTGGACAGCGTCGACGGCGCCAAACGCCACGACTGCGGTTGTGAACCTGTTGAAACCGGCCGATCCGTGCAAAAGGGAACAGAAGGGACAGGAGAAGAGGGCGGGGATGCCCCCTGGCTTACGGTCGGAGGGAGGAACAACAAGGCGTTGGCCGCTTCCAGGATATGTTGCGGGGTGGTGGTAGCCTTATTGAAGACCTGGTTGGCTCCCGCCGCCGCGGCTTCGTGGGCGAACTCGCTGAGATAGGCATTCGTGAAGACAAAAATGGGCAGCTTATCAAATCGCTTTTGGGCGCGAATTTTCTTTAGGATTTCCAGACCGTTCATCTGGGGCAGCATTAAGTCCAAGAGCACAACATTCGGTCTGACTTCGTGGATTCGATAAAACCCGGTTTGTCCATCGTAGGCCACGTCCACCTCGTACCCGGCCTTTTCAAACTTGCTTTTGTAAATGCTGGCGATGAGGTGATCGTCCTCAATGATCAATATTTTTCGTGCGTTCTGATTCATGACTTATGAGTGAAGCTACGGCGGTGAAATTGCGAGCGACACCCGTTCGTTCGGACCAAGAGTCCGATGGCCGACCTTATCTCTAAATGCCATGTCTCTCTATTCTTTCGGCAACAATTCGTTTTATGTAAAGGTGATCGAGGCAACGATTGCTTGCTACTCAATTCGGAAGATACGCGTTTCCCCTCCGCGAAATAGCGGAGTCGCTGTGGATCCGGACCAGCTTCCAGACAGCATGGAGAGGGCGTTTGGAGAGCTCCAAGCCGCGGCGAACGATTAACGCCAAACCTTCTTTCCCAGGACACCCGTGAAAAACTGTTGGAAAGAGATCACCTAGCCCCGATGTTCAAACGGGAGGGTGATCCCTTGCGGGCCTTCACCAATCGGTCCGGCACCGACAACCTGCAGGTTTTGCCCGAACGCAGTCTCCGGTTCCGCAGTTGGAGTCGCAACTGTCAAGGGGGAGTCGTTTTTGCCCGGGGTTCGCTCGGCGTTTTTTCAATCGTCTTTTCCAAAGCCGCTAACAACTGCGATTGTGTGACCGGTCTGATAAGGCACATTGTAACTCCGGCTGTTGTGATTTGTGTTTCGTCGGGAAGCTTTGTCCCGGCGGCCGCGATTATGAAGTGGGTCGCGTTAAGCAGCGGTTCTGCCTTGGCAATTTTTGCCAGCGTGAGTCCATTCATTTCTGGCAGGTCGCCGCTGACAATTGCGACGCCGAAAGGATCGCCCGCTAGCGCCTGGTTGCGCAACAGGGAGAGCGCATCGACTGCATTGAAGCTGGTGCTGTTTCGCACTCCTCCGGCGGTGAGTTGGCTGCTGAAGACCTTGTTTCTGGCATGATGGCTTTCGACGACGAGCGTTCGCAGCGCGGGGGAGGCGGCGACGGGAACCTGCATTGAACCCATGGACAGCTTGGCGAACCGCAGAGTAAACCACAGTACGGCGCCTTCGGCTACACGTTCCATCCCAAACTTCCCCCAGGACATCTCGATGAGCTGCCTTGCAACTGCAAGGTCCAACATCGCTCCAGTTGCGGATATCGTCGGACTATCTGCTGCGCGTTGGGCGGGCTCTAACCACCGCTGGATTTCTTCGAAATCGTTCGGGCTGCCACCGCTCACGCTGAAACGCAGAATCACGTCGTTCTGGCAGTCGCTCTCTGTGGTGACGCAGACCAACACGGGGCCCGTTAGAGTAAACTCGATGCTCGTGGCGAGGAGGTGGCCGAGGATTTGCCGCAACCGGTTTTGATCGCCACGCAGGAAAACAGGCACCTCACGGTAAATCAAAGAGGCTAACTCGATCTCCTTGCCTTGTGTGAGAACTCGGGAGGATTCAATGGCTCCTTCTACCGCCGGATAGAGATCGAACGGCACTGCCTCGAAGCGAACCGGCTCAACCTGGAACTTTGATGACTCGGCGACCTGGCGATCGCTAGCCAGTAAGGCTTCCGAGCTGGCCTGCAGCAGTTCGATCAACTGCCGTTGCTCTTCTGTAAGTGCTGTTTCCCGTAATTTGCCCGAGATCTCCCGCAAGCGATTGATTGGCTGGCAAATCTGCCGTGACAAGTTTTGTAAAAACTCGAATCTGATGCGCGCGAGTTCCAGCGTAGAATATCGGACCTGCCCAAGCTCCGTTTCCGCCGAGGACCGCTTCGTGCGTTCGCTCTGGAGATCCGTCTGCGTCGTGGCGAGAGCGTTGGCCGCGTCATGGAGACAGAGATCGAGTTCCGATTGTCTCTGTCGAAGAGATTCCTCGACTGTTTTTCGTTCGGCGATCTCGCGTTTGAATGCCGCTTGTTCTGTTGCCAGGCCAGCCGCCTTCTCTTTGCCCTGCTTGATTTCAGCCATGTCCTGTTCGAGAGCGGCACGGGTATTTGCCAGCTCCGAAGCTTGCGTTTCGATCCGCGACTCCAGCTTCTCTTGGATCCGGCGCAACTGGTCTTCGACCTGTTTGTGTTCGAAAATTTCCACTTTGAGCGCAATCTGAATTTTCCTGAGTTCAGTAGCTCCTTCAGTTGCTCGCAGTCGTTCCTGGTTCTCTTTCCGAAGCTTGCTTTCAAGGTGCCCGAATTCGCTCGTCTGCGCCTGAATCTGAACCCTTAAATCATCCTGGATCACTCGGAGAGCATTTTCGCTCGAATTCCGTTCCTCGAGTTGCTTCAGCAAACCGGATTGGTTCCCCGTCAGTTCTTGCGCGCGAATTTCGACTTGTTCACGACGCAGGATCTCTTTCTGCAGTTCAGTTTGGAGAAAACTGAATTCGGCGGCTTGCGTTTTGACCTGGGTCCCCAGTTCGTTCGCGGAACAGCGAAGGTTTGCTTCAATCTTTCGTTGGTCCTCCAACGCCCCCTCCAGGACCGAATGTGCATTCCCGAGTTCGACACTGTCACGCTTCAGCTGGACGTGTTCACTGATCTCCGTTTCAAGTTTGGCTTCAACGCGGGCCAATTCCTTCGCCCGGGCCTCGACGCCGTCCTGAAGTTGTTCTTGGGTGCGGCGCAGGTTGGCTTCGGTTTCCTGGGAATAGGCAAGTTTTTTGGTAAGCTCGGAGCTGGCCGCCGTGACTTTGCCCGCGTGGTCTTCCATTCGTAACCGCTCAGCCGTCTGGTGCTGCAGTTCGGTCTCGATGCTACCGAGCCGGACGACCTGACTTTGGATAACTGATTCCAACTCTTGCTGTGACCGTTGCAGGGTTGCCTCTGCGAGTTGGCGCGCATCCAATTCTCTTTCAAGCCCGCTCTGGGTCTCTACCAGCTTGGCGACCTGCTTTTGAGCCTGTTCGCGTTGAGCAATTTCCTTGTGCAGTTCAGTCTGGAGAAAAACGAACTCGGTGGCTTGCATTTTAACTCGGGACGCCAGTTCGGTCTCGGAGCGGCGAAGAATTTCTTCGACCTTTCGTTGCTCGTCCAAACTCGACTTCAGTTCGGTTTGTATGCTCGTGAGCTTTGCGGAAGCGCCTATTATTTGAAGGTGTTGAGTGATCTCCTTTTCGAGTTCGGCCTGCACGCTGGCCAATTCCTTGGTAAGGACGTCATTTCTGCCATTGAGTTGTTCCTCACCGCGGCGCAGTTGGGCTTCGTTTTCTTTGTAATTGCTGAGTTCGGTAGCGAGACCTGAGTTTGTCGCAATGAATTTGGTCGCTTGCTCCTCCAATCGCATGCGCTCAACCGTTTGCACCTGCAGTTCAGTCTCGATGCTCCCGAGGTGGGCGGCTTGCTCCTCAATCATCGCTCCAAGCTCCTGCTGTGACCGCTGCAGGGTTTGCTCGGCCTGCTGGCGGGCGTTCAATTCTATTTCAAACGCGGCCTGGATGCCTGCGAGCCGGGCGGCTTGTGCCTCGACTTGTTCGCGTTGAAGAATTTCCTTTTGGAGTTGCGCTCGGGCTATCGTCGATTCAGCAGCGCGATCCTGCGCAAATTCCACCAACTCTGCGTATGCCC
>JBDTOW010000186.1:0-7184 GCA_039933075.1 Verrucomicrobiota bacterium
ACTGCCGTCCGCTCCAGCCGGCCGGAAATCAGGCTGTGCAGAAAAACCGCCGCGATGAAAATGGCGATGAGAGTCACAGCTCAAAAATTCAGAGTAACCGCCACAACCCACGTTGGCTTGCTCTCGTCCGGGTTGAACACGTAGGTCGTCAGGTTGACTTTCTTGTAGGAGAAACCGACCAGCAGGCCGCGTTGAACGTCGCGGTCGGTCTCATAAGCCCGCGTCCGCTGCGTCACAATGCCAAAACGAAACCACTCCACCGGAGCGAGGGTCAGCTCCGACCAGTTGTAGAAGAAACTCTCCGAGGAATCGCCCGTGTCGAACACGTATTCGCCCTCGCTGTAAAGTTCGAGCTTCCACCAACTCAGCGAACCTTTGTAGCCAGGCGCAATTCCCATCGTGTCGCCGAAGACACCGCCGAACATGGGTGTGAATTCCCACGCCAGCTTGCCGCCGCCGCTGAAGTTATAACCGACCCACGCCGAGCCGGTCTCCAGGGATTCATAGTTGTAGCGCGCTTCGAGATGGAACCAATCGCGGTCCAGAGTAACAGTTGGCTGCGCATAATCGTGGTCGTCGGGTACGAGGTAGGTGTAGACCGAGGCGGAGAAGGACCAGTTCTTCTCCGGTTTGTTCTCGAGATTTGCCGCCGGGGAGTTGGTTGCCTCGGGAGCGCTGGCCTCCGCCGGCTGGCTGAGCGCAATAACCGCGGTAAACCCCAGGGCGACGGCGCTGTTTACAATCAAGCGAATCATAGCTTCGGGTGGTTCATGGCCGTGCGCAGGCGCTTTCGACTTGGACTTGAAGGCGGGCAGTAAACAAAGCATCTCGATCACCGCCGTCCTGGCGGTGTCAGCATGGCGGCAAGCAGTTTCACGGCGGTCCATCGATTACCCCCAACGCATCCTGTTGTTGTTCGACGGTGAGCGGGTAACTGTCGGCCAGGGCAATGATCCGTTGTCCACGCCGGCTGACCGCGAAGCGTAGGAACTCTCTCGCAACCGGATTCATGGCGCCGTCCGGCTTGCGATGGAAGACAATTCGCATCGGGCGCACGAGCGGATACTGTCCGCTCAAAGTGTTTTCGTAGCTCGGCAGCAGGTAGCGGCCATCCGCCGCCTGGAGTGGCACAAAGCGGGTTCGCGCGGTGGCGAACATCACGCTGGCGAAACCGATGCCCGTTTCGTCCGCACCCACGGCCTGCACCAAAGAACCGGACACGGCTTCAAAACGTCCACCAAAGCGGTAGTCTGCTCCCTGCATTACATAATCCCGGAAGAACAGATGAGTGCCATGCACGCTGCTCAGGCAAATCCGGATGATCCGTTCCTCCGCCAGCGGGCCGGTGACACCGAGATCACTCCAGAACTCCGGCCGTGCGCCGCCGCGTTTGGCCTCGCGCGAATAAATCGCGTCGAGCTGCGCGAGGGTGAGTCCCGGGATTGGATTGTTCTTGTTCACGTAAACGCCGATCGCGTCCTGCGCCACGACGATTTGCGCGGGTTCGTAACCGAACCTGGCCTTGCAGCGCGCGGCCTCATCCGCCCACAGCGGGCGGCTCATCGGCATCAGGTCAACCTTGCCCTCCAGAAAGGCAGGCATGGCGTCCGCGCTGCCGCCACCGTGGATGTCGAGTTCCACCGCGGGGAAAAACGTGGCGAACTCGTGCGCCCAGCGGTTGATCAGGACGGTGGCCGTGCCGCTGCCAATGCTGGTGAGCTTGCCAGCGAGCTGGGGCGGGTTCTCGTATTGCTTTAGTTCCGCCGTCAACCTGATGACCGTCTTATCGTCGAGCAGCAGGGCCGTGGCGGGCGTCAGGTTCGTGCTGGCCCGCGCGGGGAGCCAGACGAGGAGCACGAGGCAACTGAAGGCGAATCTGCTCATGGTTTCCCCTGTCTTGGGAGCGCCATCCGCTGCTTCAGCTTGAGTGAGAGGACGCGATAGGTGACAGCCAGAATGAAGGCGAGACCGAGCACCAGACAAAGCCGGACGAAGACCCGGTCCACCCGGCGATCGGTTACGTCCGTCATGTCCTGCAATCCCTTCTTCCAGCCTTCGGACCGCGTGAGTTGGTCGGCACTCAAGGAGAGTTGATGCACATTCGTCACCACGTCGTTGAGCCGCGTCAAGGCGGCGGCGTAGTCCTGAATGTCAAACGGGCGCGCCGGCGGATTGGTCGAAGGTTTGTCGAGGCCGAAGTGCTGCCCGACACTGTCAGCCACCTTGAGGGTATCGCCCAGCACCATAAGGGTCTGCTGGAAGTTGGTTGCCAGCAGCGACACAGTGCGGCCCAGCGAATCCGCGTCGGCCATGATCTGGCGCGCGTCCCCAAGCGTGTTGGTGAGCAACGTCTGGCGGGCGTCAAGTTCGGCGAAGAAGGCTTTGCGCTGGGTATCAATGGTCTCGGGCACTGCCTCGACCGTTTTGCCCACCCGCTCGGCGGTCTGGAGGACAGAAGCGATTTCAGGTGTGGAGAGGATTTCGTTCACCGCGCCCTCGGCCTGGATGGCGGCAATGTTCGGGGCGCGTTTGGAATACCAGAAGGCTCTCTCGGTCAGGCGGCCCCAATCCTTCAACACCTGGCTTGCCTCGCTGAGCGGGGCGAGGAAACCGCCGCCTGTTTTGAGCTCGGTTAACAGCTTGGCCGCCCGGGCGCCGGCGAAGTTGTCAAACTTTACAAACGCCACTTGCTCGATCTCCGGGTGCGTGCGCCGCCATTCGAGGATGATATAGTCGAGCAGTTCGAGCTGATCCTGGGTGAGGACTTTGGCGGCGAGTTCCCACGCCTCTAAGCGCATGGTGCGGATCGCCTTGATCAGGCCCGGCGCCCGATCGCCAAAGGCCTGCTCGGCCCGGTTCTCATCGATCAACAACATGCTCTCCAGCGTCACGGCGACCACCAGGTCGAATATCTGCGAATAGGGATCGTTGCCGGAGACAATGTCGTTCATCGACAACACGCCGTTAAGCTTGATCTGATGGGCCATCCGCCTTTGGACGGGGTCGGGGTTGCCGCGTTTGAGGGCGTCCACCGCGGAACTGATGACCATGTAATAGCGGTCAGCATAGCCATAGGTGAGCTGGTCCAGGTCCTGAATGGAAACTTGTCGTTGACCCCCGACTAAAGATTTCTTGAAAGCCCGGGCTGATTTGGCGCGCTCGGCCGCGATCCGCTTGTCGGCTTGCGCCTGACTATCTCGTCCGCTGGACATGCAGCCGTTGCTAAGCAAAATAACCAGCATCGCCAACGAAACGGCGAGGCTGCGGAACAAGGCCGGAGTGGATGCCATCAAGTCCATGAGTCGCTTGGGCGAGAATAGGAAAGTAATGAGGGTCGACACAAGTCTCAACCGCCGAGAGCGATGGTGATTGCCACCAGCACGATCCCAAGCGCGACCATCGAGAATCCCATCACCGAGGGGCGATGTCCAGTGCAGCGGCCAAACGCGTAGCCGGTGAGAAACAGCAGCACGATGGCGATCGCGTTGGAGAAGCGGAGAGCTCGCAGGGCATGGTGCATGAATACAAACGGCAGGACCACCGGAAATGTGGAGAGGAAGACGATGAGAAAGACGGCCAGCGCGCCCCGCCAGTCCTGCTTCAGCAGCCGCGGACGCATGGCCGGTTCAGGCAATTGATTAACGTGCAGGCGCACTCTCTCCAATTCGGCCGGTTGCAGTACCGCAGCCACCAGCGGCGGCAGCACGCCGGCAATGAGGCGATGAGCTTGTTCCGGCCGGGCAGCTTTGCGGACGGCCAAGACCGTGCGGATTCCCTTTGCCCGCGCGCTCAGGCAGGCCATCAGATACATGACGCCGTCAATGAGTCCCCAGGCCAGGTTGCAACCGAGCGCACCGATCAGCATCGTGCGCACGTCCTCGCGGCCGGCCTCGGCGACGCTGAGCGAACCGGTGAAGGTGAGGACCATGATCAAACCGAAGAGCACTTCAGAAATCCGCTCGATCGGTTCCAGGACGCGTTTGGATGCTTCGCTGGCATCCTCCGGCAGGGCTTCTTGTTTCATTCAGCGGGCTGGCTCATCACGGTCTTTGGAGCGCTCATCTCCGGCGACCTCCGGCTCGAGCGGGACGGGCGACGTTACCTGCGGGACGCCGGTTCTGCGCCCGCGCCTGGGCCAGGGATCGCGCATAGTACTGGCGTTCAAGGTTCGCGATCTCTTGTGCGCGCGCCTCGTATCCGGCGTTCGGAACCCGGTTGCCAGGCGCCTGGGTTCTCGCGGCGGCCGCGTTGCGGCCGGGCGTGGGCCGGTAGACATCGCCGGCACCGGATGGCTGCGCCCCGCGGTTGGACGCCACCCGGTCCCGTTCAATCGGGCCTTGCGCCGGAGCGACGAAACCCCACCCACCGGCCGCCTGGCGGCGATACCAACCGTCGTCCTTGCGTCGATAAACGCTTCCATCGGGAGACGCGTATAGGTCGCGCCCGCCGCCCGGGGTTTGCCGGACCGCGGTGAGCAATTGCGCGCCGCGTGGGATTTCGCCCGGACGCGCAGGAGCTTGCGGACGCGAATACGGATTCAGGGCGAGCGTGTTCGGCGGTGGCGCCATCGCGGCGGGACGCGTGCTCCCTTTGAATCGTCCATATAAGGCCGGATGGCCAGAGTAGCCCGTCCGCCGCGCCGTCTTCGCCGCGGCGTTCGCGGGCCGGTCATAATGGGTGATGCCATTGCGTCCTTGCCAGCGGTCGTAAATGTTTTCGACCAGCGCAGCCCGGAGCCCGCCCGGCTGATTCCACCACGGACGCCAGACCCACCATTGATACCAGGGGACGTAAACGTAGCTGTAGCCCCACGTCCAACCCCAGCCGTAATAGTCGTTGCCGTACCAGGGTTCGTAGTCCCAGCCCGTGCCGTAAACCATCGTCCCGTCATCTTCGTAAGCGCCGAGGTAGCCGGACGTGTAGCCCACTTCGACTTCATCGTCGGTGGCCTCATACACGCGCGCAAACGTCGCGTAGTAAACCGGCGAACTGGGCGGGATGGTGTAAATCTCCTCCGGCACTTCGGTCGCCACCTGCCACGGGCCGGCGGGTGACGTGCCCGTGAACCATACGCCATTGTCCAGCGCGTAGTAAGTACCCTTGGCGAGAATCACGGGCAGTTGCGCATTGACCGCGTAACTCATCTGCGTGCCCTCGATGAGCTTGAACTTCGGCTCGCCATCGTAGGTGAGCTGGATGATTGCGTCGCGGCGATTCACCGTCGCCGTCGTGGGCACCGAGTTGGCGACCAGGGCCAATTCCGCCTGGGGAGTGTCCGGCACCGACGCGAGCACGACGGCTTGCGGACTGCCGGGCGGTATCCGGGCGAAGTCCGCCGGCAACTCGCGAGGCGCAACGTGGTTCCAAGGGCCGTTGAGAGATTTCGCCTTAAACCATCGGCCCGAGAGCAAGAGGTAAGCCTCACGCTCGGTGGTGTGGAAAAAAAGCTGGCTGTCCGAACCTGCCGCGTATTGCAGCGCCGTGCCACGGATTGGCTTGAAGTCGGGCAAGCCACTCGTCACCAGCAATTCCGCCGGGCTCGTGCTGACGATGATCCGGGGCAAAAGATTCTCGCCGCCCGCGGGCGGGGCATTCGTCGGCGCGGGCGCCAGCGCGGCCACCTCGGCCGGCGGGCTCTGCGACAAAGCCCACGGACCCTTTAGCGAAACGGACGCGAACCACTGGCTGTCGCCCGCAAGGTAAAACTTCGCGTTTGCCTTATCGTGAACCAGCAGCGCCGGTGTATTCACGACGCGCTCCAGGGCCGCGCCGGGTAGCGAGCGCAGGACCGGTTCGCCGTCAATCAGGACCAGCACCGTCCGGTTGGTGGCCCAGATGATGTCGGGCGGCGTGTGCTTAAGCCCACCCGGTCCCTGGCGCGCCGCGGCCTGCGCGAACCCGAGGGCCGTGATCAGGTAGTCGAGCGACACGGTGCGCGCCCCGGAAGGGAGGACCTGACGCACAATGGCGAGGGCGTTGCTGCCCTGATCCGCCGCTTCCGGGAAGCGTGCCTTGGTGATTTCCAGGCGGTCGAGCGTGACAATCCGGTTGGAGTGATCGACGCTCCCGTGCGCTTCGAACCACACCACGCCGAGCAAATCCTCTTTCGCTTTGGCCGGTTTCACCTCGACCGCGGCCCTGGCGCTGAACGAATTGCTCGTCCAACGTTCCACCTGCGGCAGATGGAGGGTGACCGTATTTCCGTTCGTGGATCGGACGCGCGGCCACGGGGTTTCCTCGTCCAGGGGCGTCTGCGCGCCGCCGACTCCCCCCGTCATTGCGAGTGCGATCAGAATAATGGCGAAGACCCAGTGGGTGATGAATTTGCGGCGTGTTTTCATACTTTCAAATCATTGACCACTTTATTGAGACAAAAGTCTCGAGCTGCGTCATGGAAAATATGCCCTCAGCCAAGCATGGATCCCACCGGCAGGTTCGCCACTGGACAGCTTGATTTTCTCAACACTCGTTCGGAGGTGCTGCCGCGCAGGCCGTCAAGAAATCCATCGGGGCCATCGGTCGTCATCACGATCAAATCCGCGGCCAACGAGTTCGCGATTTCCAGAATGATTTCAACCGGCTCGCCCTCTTTCGCTACCCGGTTCCACGTCCAGCCCGTGTCATCAGGTGGCTTCACCGAGGGTGTCTCCGAGGCGGGCCCGACGTGCAGCAAAGTGACTGTCCCCGCGGCCAACTGGAGATTGCGGATGAGACGCGCGGTGGCCTCCATAGCCGGCTGCGGGCGTGGTTTGGTCGCTACCGGGATGAGAATATTCCGGAGCGAGACAGAACCGTCCTGGCGCGAAATGAAGCCTTCCACCCCGTGCGGGATAAAGAGCGTCATTTGCCCGGCGCCGCGAGCAATCGACTCTCCCACCGCCTTCTCCAGCCAGCGCATGCCGCCTTGGTGCTGGTGAACGGCAAGCACGATCAGATCGGCAGAATGGGTGGCGAGAAAACCGAGACACGCTTTCACCGGGTCTTTGTTCGAGGCCATTACTTTTCGGACGTCGATGCCGAGCTGTCCGACCGCGCTTTTGGGACTTCCTTTCGGGATGAGATTCCATCGCTCCAGCGTGTCGCGCACGGCGGGAAAGTCATGCCAGTCAGCGTTGGAGCTCTCTGCGGCTGTCACCGGGCAGATCAAAACCAGCCAGTCGCGTGCACTTCAAAACCAGCCACTC
>JBDTOW010000187.1:0-7171 GCA_039933075.1 Verrucomicrobiota bacterium
AACGGCTCTTCCGAATCTTTCGCAACGTGTCAAAAAGACAGGCCAGGCTGATCACGCCTTTCGCGAGCTTCTTCAATTTCCCGCCTCGTGTGCTGAAGGTACCGAAAGCTTGATGCCACAACATCTCAGTGACTTGACGCTGGGTAAAATATCTCATCGCCAGATATATTTCGGTAGGGCTTGGCAAATGACGCTGTGTCAGTTTTTTGCGGCTGCTCGCATACGTAATAACCCGGGCTTTATGCGCACGCAGACCTCCTCGCGGCGCATGATGATGGAGAACCGATATTGCGGGATTCAGAACGATCAACGCACCACTCAAATATACTCGCATGCCCAGGTCCCCATCCGCCCGCGCTCCGCGTTCGTAGGCAAGATCAAAGAGTCCCGACTTCTCCAGCGCGTGTCTGGAAACCAGCGTGTTGCCGGCGGGAAACACGTCGCTAACCCGCGTATAAGTAAAGTTTTTCGGCAAAGGTCCAGCCCCCACTTCCTCCGCTACTCCCACCGAAGCCTCAGCGCTAAAGTGGGCCAGGTTTTGCAGATGCGATTCGATTAGGCCGGGGACGATTTCCACATCATCATCCAGGAGCAGCATGTAGTCGCCGTGCAGCATTTGGAGTCCGGCGTTGCGCGAAGTGCATTGGCCAGGCTCGTCGCGATAAATAAATTGCACAGGCAGATCACGAAACTCATTCGCCAAATCCATGTTCCGGTGCTCACGAGGCGTCTGGTCGATGACGACTATGTCAAGTGGCTTGACGGTCTGAGGTCGCAGTTGTGTCAGAAGCGTTCTGAGATATGGATATCGATCAATCGTCGGGATCAAGACACTCACGCGAGCGCTCGCAATTTTGTTCTCGTGCGCGAATCTGCCGTGCGCGTAGGGAGGTGGACTCTGCGGCATCGGGTCTTTTGAAATTCTGCGCCAAAATTTACTGACTTGCCCGGCTGATGCGGACCTTTGTATTAGTATGCGAGCCAAAGCCCAGCGGGTCCAAAATCGTCCGAATCGATAGTAAACAAAACGCAGCTCATCTTCGAACGGGATCGCGGCCGGAGAATCCAAACGGTCCGTCTCAATCAGCCAGGGAATGTGTCGTGTCAAAACTCCCAGCGTCACAAAGCGAAGTCCCATCTCGAGCCCGGCTCCTTCCAGGGTCAGAAACTGCGAATGAACGCTGCCCATTCGCTGAAGCACGTCCCGCTTGACCAGACAAGCTCGCAATGATAACCGCCAGGACGTCGCTTCGATTTTTTCGTCCGGGTCGCGACTCAGCATCCAGGTCGAAGACACGCAATCCATCAAGCCCGGTTGCCCGCCCATGCCAAGTCGCAAACCTGCATGCCAGACGTCGCCCGGGCGCTGCATCACCTGCTGGATAATTCGCGGATTCGGCGCTCCCAAATCACCGTGCCAGAAGAGCCAGGCATCGGCGCTCGAGGAGGGCAAACGCTCCTGCACCTGCTTCTGGACGGCTCCAGGCGTGGCCGCGGTCGGCCACACGTCGCCTAGTTCCCAGGCGGGGAGACGCCCGCCGTCTCCCAACCAAATCATGTCGATCCGAAGACTCATAGCGAAACTGCGGAAGGGCCGGCGAGATCGCGAACCGGGTGGTTTTGCGAGGGCGTATCTTTTTTGCCGGGATCGTTCCGAAGCACCTGGCGATACAAGCGATCAAACGCTGAGATCTGGTCGATCAGTTGAAAACAAGTTGTTACACGCTTTCGTCCTGCCAGTCCCATCCGCTGCCGAATCGCCGGATTCGATGCAAGAAGGATTAACTTCTCCGCGATTGCCTGCGGGTCGCGGCGGCGCACCACGAAGCCGGTTTCCCCATTCACTACGTTTTCAGCAAGCCCGTCGGCGTCCGAACAAACCACGGGTAATTCCATCGACTGTGCTTCCAGGACGGCGTTGCAAAATCCTTCAGACACCGCCGGATGAAGGAACACATCGGCCCGGAGCATTTCTGCTCTCACTTCCGGACGGGAGAGTGCGCCTAACAGATGCACTGTTTTTTCCACTTCCATTTGATGCCGCGCGAATGCGACCGCCTCAAGAAATCCACCGTCGCCAACGATGCGGTATTCAAAGTTCAAGCCCTGTTGCCGCAAGATTCTCATCGCGCTGATGGCATATTCATAACCTTTTTTCCATTCCAATCTTCCCACGCTAAGAATCCGCAGCGGACGTGCGCTTCCGCCGGTTGCCTCGGTGTGTTTACGATCGCCCGGAACGAAAAACTGGACGTCAATTGCGGGGGGAATCAGCGCATGCGCCTTATCCGCGGGACAACCTCGGCGCTGCGCTCTGCGCCAGAGATCATCGCCAAGCAGGTGCAGCGCATCCGCCCCGTCCCACACCTCCTGATAATGAGTCGGGTTTTCGAGGCCGGCAAAGTTCAAGTCGTAGCCCCGGAAACTGACGACAACTTTGGCGTCAATGATTTCCTTGAGATGCATCCGACCGAGCGCGAGTGTGCCAAATTCGAAATGGGCCACATTTGGATTCAGACCAAGCAAATTGGCATCGAGGTAAAATCGGCGCAAGGTGTCGATACCAAACCGTGACCAGCCCTGTGTCAGGTAGCGCATTGTTCCGCGCCGGTTCATAAAGCAGCTCTTCACAAATAAAGCCGGCAGTAAAAGCAGTGCTAGCCAGCGCGGGCGATGTGGCCAGGCGCAATGCACTCGCTTTCGGATGCCGGGCCGACTTGCTAAATCAGGAAATTTCTTCCATTCGGCTGGATCGCTGGTTTCGCACGCAATATGCGCATCCCATCCTTTCTCGAGAAGTCCAAGGAACTTGCTGACGATGAACGTTTCGGACAGTTTCGGGAATGCTGGAACAATCAAGACAAGCCTCATTCCAGACTCTTTCTGGCAATCCCAACCAAATGAACCGGCTCGACACCCATCGGATGGATTCGATTTACGGAGCTACAGGCCATGGCTTTTAGAGGACAATAGGATTCTTCGGACTTCTCTTTGTAACCCCATACTGTCGAAAACGTCCAGCCCGGATTCGGTAGCCGACCGAAATTCGTCAGTTCTTGGTGTTGATTATTATTGGAGAATTCCATTTCGCCATTGCTCATCAAACAAAAGGCATGCACCTGCCAGCCCGTTTTGGCGCAAGCCTCCTTCAAGGTGTGGCAGGAAGCCTTCCCGATTCCTGGTGATCGCAAAAGCTAAGCTCCCGCCGATCTCCGCGATTCATTCCCTGATAGATCGGCCCGGGATATTCGACCCGGAGTTTGCGAGGATGCCCTCGGAAGTCGCGGTAGCCAATATCAAGAACCGACCCCTTTTCGGTAGCCAATATCAAGAACCGACCCCTTTTCGACCCCTTTTTTTTCTTTTCGTCACGCGGTTGGATAAACCCACGGAGCGCGATACGGGCGGCTGAGGAGTTTGCTGGCTTCCGAGTCGCCAGTAATTTGCTCCTTGGCGCCGTCCCAGTTGATGCTGCGGCCGACACGCCACGAAATCATCCCGAGCAACGGCAGCACTGAGGAGCGGTGCGCGACTTCGATATTCGCCACGCCTTTGCTGTTGGTTTCGATGCTCCTGATGAAGTCGGCCCACAACAGCTTGAGATTATGGCCGTCGGGTTCCTGTAACTGTGAGTCTTCGTGGATGATTTTCCCGTTCGAGTTCGCCGGGTAAAATGTCCAGCCATCGCGCCAGCCGATGTGCAGGGTGCCTTTGGTCCCGTAGTAGTAGGAACCGATCTTGTGCTTTTCCGCGCCGTTCTCGGCGAAGCGGCGGTGCTCCCACACGCAGGTGAATTGCTCGAACTCATACACCGCGACCTGATGATCAGGCGCGTCGCTGGTCTGTTCCTTTTCGTTGAGGACAGGGGGGCCGCTCACCGGGCGCCCGCCGGTCGAGTAGATTCGGTGGGGATACTTTTCATCGCTCCACCAAAGCACTTGGTCGAGCCAATGTACGCCCCAGTCGCCAAGCTGACCGTTGCCGTAATCAAGATACTGCCGCCAACCGCCGGGATGAATCGCCGTGTTGAACGGCCGGGCTGGCGCTGGACCACACCACATGTTCCAATCCATCCCCTCGGGCGCCTCGCTGTTTAGACTGGGCTTCTCACGACCGCCACCGCCGTGGGCGAACAACCGCACCATCCCGACATCCCCCACCGCGCCCGATTTCAGAAACCTCATCCCGCTCACGTGATGCGGCCCGATGTGACGGTGCAAGCCCACCTGCACCACGCGCCCGCTCGCCCGCGCTGCGCTGATCATCGCACGGCTCTCGTTTACCGTGTGGCCCGTCGGCTTTTCGACAAAGACATGCGCGCCCGCCTTGAGCGCGGCGATGGTCTGCAGCGCGTGCCAATGATCGGGCGAGGCGATGATGACGATCTCGGGCTTCTCCTTCTCCAGCAACTCGCGATAGTCCGTGTAGGTTTTTGGTTTGTCGCCGCTCAGGTCGTTCACCTGGTCGGCAGCGACTTCGAGGACGTTCTCCGCCACGTCGCATATCGCGACGACCTTTACCTGGCCGCTCGCCATCGCCTCTTTGAGGATGTTCTTGCCCCACCAGCCCGAACCGATGAGCACGGTGCGATATTTGGGCCCCGTCGCGGCACCGAGCAATGGCACCGCGTTGAAGGCGAGGGTGGCCGTAGCGGTGGTCTTGAGGAAATGACGTCGGGTGAAATTCATAATAGTCTCTCCATTGATTTAGTTCTTACGCACATCCAGCACTACGACATCCCCGCGGCTGTTGCGACAGTAGATATGTCCATTAGCCAGCACGGGGGCCGTCCAGCATTTGCCCCCGAGAACCTGCGCGCGCGCGACGGGTTTGAATTCTTCCGGCGTCGCCGGAGCCACCATCAATTCACCCGTGCCGCTCAGTGTTATGAGCCTGCCATCGGCGATGATGCACCCGCCCGAGCCGAAGCCGGGATGCGCCCACATCTCCTCGCCCGTGACGAAGTCGAGGCACTTGAGCGACGCCTTCTCCCTCGTGTCGCCGTCCACGCCGTACAGATGCCCCTTGAAAAGCACGGCCGCGTTGAGTTGCGTGCGCAGCTTCTTCGTCTTCCACGTGACCTCGGGCTCACCCGCGCCGAGCTTGAACATTCCTCCGCCCTTGCCGTAACCTGTGCAGACAAACATCCGATCGCCCTCCAAAACTGGATCGCTCGCGTTCACGCCATATTCCGTGACCCAGCGCACACGCCAGGCTTCCTTCCCGTCCGCAAGGTTGACCGCCACGTAGGCCGAGCCGTTGCCGATCAAGCCCAGCCACTTGCCATCGCGCCGCACCGGCCATGGCGTCGAGTAGCCGGCGCTCTTGTTCGCCGACTGCCACACGATTTTCCCCGTGGACCTCTCCAGCGCCAGACCAGCGTCGCCCACATTCAGCACGACTATATTCTCATGCACCAATGGAGCGCCGGCGAAGCCCCAGTCCGGGATGCGCGCACCCGTTTCGGTCTGCACGTTCTTGGACCAAACGATTTTTCCGTTCGCCTCCTCGAAGCAAAAAACGTCGCCCCATCGGCTCAGCGTAAACAGCTTATCACCCGCCAATGTTGGCGTGCCCGTTGTGCCGCCTTCGAAAAACTTATCGCCGAGTTCCGCAGCATAGGAATACTTCCACACCACCTTGCCCGAGGTCACATCAAAACACCAAACCGTGTCTTGACCATCCGCGTGGCCGAGTGTGTACGCGCGTCCCTGCGCGATGACAAATGAGGAGAATCCCAGGCCAACCTTTGCTTTCCAAGTTACTTTTGGACCGTTGGCAGGCCAGGTATCCAGCCAGCCTCGCTCATTGGAAACGCCATTGCGCTGCGGCCCGCGCCACTGTGGCCAATCCTCAGCCCACGCGGGTAGATGAAGGGTTGCAAACAGGAGCAGTCCGACCGCCAGATTCGGAAATGTCGCTTGATGCCAGGAGACAAAAGCTTTTCTGAACATACACGGAGCATTTGAAATTGTTTTCCCGCTCGAATGCCAGACTTTCTTTATCTTGGATCAACATATTTCTCAAGTCGAAGGCAAGTCGATAGAAACACACTCGACGGATTGCTCCGCGATGCCGTACGGGCCGCACAGGCGGAGTGATTCCAAGGGATTCGGAGTCTGGACTCTCTGCTAATCGGGTTTAACCACATGTTTGTGAATTGGTGTATTCGGGCCGTCTCCTCATAGCTGAAAGGTATCGAAACCCAAGAAACAAAGTATTGGTTCATTCTCGCTTCTCGTCAGAAAGTGCGTTAATGAACCAGATCATTCGGAAGGCTTCTGTTCGCTGGAAAGGCGGAGCCAAAGGCGGCACCAGAGCGGTGACCACCGGGAGTCGCGCAGTGAAGCAGGCCAAAGTCTCTTTGGGCCTCCCGTTCAAAAACAGCTCCGATACTGACCCGGCCGAACTGATTGCCGCTGCTCACGCGAGCAGTTTTTCTTTGGCGCTGTCGAACGAACTGGGATTGCGGGCTTCTGCGGCCGACGAGATCGTCTCGACGACGACAGTGACGCTGGAACACCTCGACACTGGTTGGACGATCATGAAAATCCATCTGAATGTCGTCGCCAGGCTGCCCAAAGTGACACAAGGCAGGTTCATTGATGCTACGGTCCGCGCCAAGACGAACTGCCTGGTTTCCAGGCTGCTGCGCGCAAACGTCTCGATGAACGCCAAACTGGAAAAATGAACTATAATTTATGTTGCGAAGTATTAAGCAGATTTACGGAGACAAACTCGGTGCGACGGATGGCGAAATCGGTCATGTGAAGGATTTCTATTTCGACGACAAGGACTGGGCAGTTCGCTATCTGGTCGCGGACACTGGTTCCTGGATACCGGGTCGCCTGGTGCTCATCTCTCCTCATGCTTTCGGAAGTCTCCCTGAAGGCGGGAAAACGCTGCCCGTAAACCTGACTCGGAAACAGATTGAGAACAGTCCTGCGATCGAATCGCACAAGCTGATGTCTCGCCAATATGAAGAAGAGTATTACCGGTATTACGGCTGGCCCTACTATTGGCAGGGTGATGCGTTGTGGGGCATGAGCGGCTTTCCCGTTTTATCGGAGAAATCGCAACCCTTTTCGGGCGAGCCTTCAACCCAAAGTGGGGCGAGGCAGGAACCAGTTGACGTTCACCTGCGGAGCGCGCAAGCCGTCATCGGATACCA
>JBDTOW010000188.1:0-7164 GCA_039933075.1 Verrucomicrobiota bacterium
GGCTCCGAGAATCTACTGGTCACCTTGAAGAACGGAATGGCCTGCGCCGGAGTGGTGAAGAGCGAAGACGAGAAAGAACTGGTTTTGAATTCGCCGGAAGATGGGCTCTTGAAGCTGAAGAAGAGCGATCTTCAGTCGCGGGAAAAGGGACTCTCCGCGATGCCCGACGGGATGGGCAGCCTGCTATCCAAACAGGATTTGAGAAACCTGGTGGAGTTCCTCGCAAGCCTGAAGTAAACGGGCCGACTGGTGCATTGTGAAACGGTGGAAAACTCGGTAATCCATTGTAACAGGAAGGCCTCGTGCCGATTCCGCGGTCGGTTGATTTCCCGCCAGGGAACTGGCCTGAGTTCGACGTGCATTTTTGGCTTGCCGAGGACGCTCGCGCCACTTCCCCGAACCCATATTTCAGTGGCCCATGGGCGACGTGGTATCTACTGGCGCGGCTGATGCTGAAACGCCGCTGAAACTACTTGCGATGTGAGCTAGTGGGGTTACTGTATCTTTGGACAGGGCAAAGTTTCCGAACTCGTTATCATTAGATCTTAGCCGCGCACTCGATGGAGTGCGTGTGGTCGCCCTGTCTCAACTTAAAACTAACCCCACGACGAATTGTGCCCCGAAGACCTGTCTTTTTAGCCCTGCTTGCGATTTTTGGACTGAGTGCCTGCGGCTCCCTTGTAGGTGCGGGTTCCAGCGGTTCGTTGCAGCTCGACTTGCTGGGCAATTCGGACACAATCGTTTCGCTCCCCTTTGTCCGTCCCAAGGCGGCTAGCGGATTGGTCCAGTCCGTTTCCGGAAGTGTAGTGAACGTCACCGGACCGACAGGCTGGTCAACCGGTCAGTTCGTTTATTCCAGCGGAATTCAAACTAACACCCACTATGTCATTATTCGCAGCGGTGCCAAGGAGGGGTTCTGGTATTTCATCACCGCGAACGATTCAAACAGTGTGACCCTTGATTTAGTGAGTGACACTTTGAGCGGCCTTAACGCTGGCGATCAGTTCGACATCATCCCCTACTGGACTTTGGCAACTATTTTTACAAACGAACAAGGAATCAATGCCTCCCCCACGCCGGGCAATCGAACCACGGAAGTATTTGTTCAGGATGTGAACGCGGTAGGCATCGACTTGACGGCGAGCAGGATTTATTATTTTTGGTCAGGAAGCTGGAGGCAAGTGGGTCAAGGCGCGGCCAATAAAAACGATGACATCATTTTGCCCTGCGTTTATTTGATTGTGCGGCACAACATTGCCGGTGACACGACCCTCACGCTGCAAGGCAGCGAGATGACGTCAAAGTGGGCAGTGCCGTTGGCGGCCAATCCTTCCACCATGCAGGACAACCCGGTGTCTTTGTCGCGACCGGTACAAATCTCTTTGACGCAATCGGGATTGTTTGAGGGTGGAGCGTTCAATGCCAGTCCAAATTTTGGGAATCCGACTGACGAGTTGTTTACTTTCGACAACACGCTGGCGGGGATCGACAAAACTGCGACGGCTACCTATTACTATTGGAATGGTGCCTGGCGGCGGATAGGAGCAGTAACCGACGTGGGAAGCGACTTGGTGTTCAGTCCAAATGTCGGTGTCATCATCAGGAAAAGCATTGGGCCGAGTCCCGGCTTTTGGATCAATTCGCTGCCGAATACACCTCCCAGTGTCAACCTCACCAGTCCGGCGAATGGAGCGACGTTTACAGCGCCCGCGACCATCGTGGTTGGCGCGAACGCCAGCGATAGCGACGGCACGGTCACCCAAGTCGAATACTATGATGGCGCCACTCTGATCGGTACCGCTACTGTCAGTCCTTACAATTACTCTTGGAACAACCTGTCGATTGGCCAGCACATTCTTACGGCGAAGGCGACTGATAATTCCGGGGCTTTTACGACATCCGGTGCCGTTACGATAGCCGTCAACAGTGCACCGCCCGTCAATCAGCCTCCAGTCGTTGACGCGGATGTCGACCAGACCATCACGCTGCCGTCGAGCGCGAATCTGGTTGGTTCAGTCTCTGACGATGGTTTACCGATGCCTCCCGGAGCCGTTACGGTTTCCTGGAGTCAAATCAACGGTCCCGGCACCGTTACGTTTGCCAATGCCGACTTGCCGAGCACGGGTGCGAATTTTTCGACGGCAGGGACGTATGTGCTAGAGCTGAAAGCCAACGACGGCGCTCTGGTAAGCAGTGCAGAGGTCACGATTACCGTCAATCCGGAGCCGAATATTCCTCCGACTGTAAGTGTTACGAGCCCATTTGACGGCGCGAGCTTTAGTTCGCCCGCCAGTTTCACTCTAGCTGCCTTGGCAAACGACAACGACGGTTCGGTAGCCAAGGTCGATTTCTTCTCGGGCACCAGCTTGATCGCCACCGTTTTCACTAGTCCTTTTAGCATCCCTTTGAGCAACGTGGGAGCAGACAGCTACATGTTCACCGCGCGCGCAACCGATAATGGCGGCGCCACTTCTACGTCGAGTGCCGTGACGGTAACTGTTAATTCAGCTCCGCCGCCGGCCAATGACAACTTTGCCAACGCGCAAGTTATTACTGGTTCTTCGGGTGCAGTTTCCGGTGACAATCTGAACGCGTCCGTGGAACCGGGTGAGCCGTTTCACGCGGCGAATATGGGAGGTCACTCCGTCTGGTACGCGTGGACCGCAGCCACCAGCAATCAAACGCTGCTCGACACGCTCGGAAGCGATTTCGACACTTTATTGGCAGTTTACGTGGGAAACGGCGTTAGCTTGCTCGACCTCGTTGGGAGCAACAATGATATCGACCCGAGCACGCCGTCAAGCCGTTTGAGTTTTACTTCCGTCGCTGGAACGACCTATTACATCGCCGTCGATGGCGCGGACGGGGTCATCGGCCAAATTGCTCTGAACTGGAGCCAAACGCAAGGTCCGCCACCTCCGGCCAACGACGGGTTTGCCACGGCTCTGGTAGTGACTGGCACGGCTGGCTCACTCAACGGAACAACCGCTAATGCCACGGAGGAGCCGGGCGAACCAAACCACGCCGGTCTCGCGGGAGGCAAGTCCGTTTGGTACCAGTGGACTGCGCCGACTGGTAATTCGGCTACGTTCGACACATTTGGAAGCCCATTTGATACTTTGTTGGCAGTATACACGGGCGACAGCGTTGCGGCTTTGAACGAAATTGCCAGCAATAACGATCTCGACACGATCACCAAGCAGAGCCGCGTGAACTTCACGCCAATCGCCGGGACGAACTATTTTATCGCCGTAGACGGTTTGAACGATGCCAGCGGGAACTTCGTTCTCAGTTGGAATCAATCCGGATTGGGACATTTGCCCGACCTGTTAATTTGGGCGAATTCATCCACCAATTATCAGATTACAAATAAAACGTTTCTCAGCACCGATTGTGCTGTGGTCGAAGGCTTGGTTCAGGCGGGAGCGCGTCGGCTTCTTATTTTCACAACCGAGACGAGAAACGCTGGTGATGTGGACTGGTTTGTGGGTAATCCCGCCGGCAACCCGGAGTTCGTTTGGGCTCCCTGCCACGGACATTACCATTTTAACGATTATATGCAGTATCGTTTGCTTGATAGCGCCGGGAACCTGGTTGCGCCGGGCTATAAAGTTGGATTCTGTTTGACGGATTCGTTGCGATGGTCGGCGTCTGCCAATTCATCTCCCAAATATCACTGTGGTTTGCAAGGCATCCAGCAAGGATGGGCTGACGTTTACACTTACCTTACGCCCGGGCAGTGGGTGGATATCACGGGTGTCCCCGACGGATACTACACCTTGGAAATGACGGTGAACCCCAGCGGTCGCGTTCAGGAGTCAGATTATAGCAACAACACCGGTTCATTGCCCATTACCATCGGCCATCCACCCCCGCCGAACGACAATTTCAACGCCGCGCAGATCTTAAGCGGCACTTCCGGCACCGTCGGGAGCCTTACGGTCTACGGAACAAAAGAGCCGGGCGAACCCAATCACGCGGCCAACGCTGGAGGGCGTTCTGTTTGGTACACCTGGACGGCCGTCAATAATCAAGCTGTCATTTTCGACACTATCGGCAGCAGCATCAACACGTTGTTGGCGGTCTACACCGGCTCAAGCGTCGGCGGACTCACTTTGGTGGCCGCCAATGATGAGATAGGCGGAGTGGGCAACAAAGTGTCCAGCCGCGTGATCATTCTCAATCCAGTCGCCGGCACCGTTTACCAAATCGCAGTTGACGGATACAACGGCGCTTTTGGAAACATCAAACTCAACTGGAGCCAGCGGCCGCCACCGGCGAACGACAACTTTGCCAATGCCCAACTGCTATCGAGTGGCGCAGGTAGCGTTAACGGCGACAATTTGCTGGCGACCAAGGAAACGGGCGAACCCAAGCATACGGGCAATGCGGGAGGGAGTTCAATCTGGTATCAATGGAGTGCGTCGGCGGATGGATCGGTCACCATCGACACGCTCGGCAGCGATTTCGATACGATGTTGGCTGTTTACACCGGCACCGCCTACGGGGCGTTGACGACGGTTGCCGGCAACGATGACATCGGAGGAGGCGGCTCGACCGGAGTTCTTAGCCGGGTGACGTTCACCGCCAATGTCGGAGGGACCTACATGGTTGCCGTAGACGGATATAGTGGCAAGAAAGGTAACGTCACCTTGAATTGGAACCAGCCCAATGGCGGGCAACCGAGCAGTCTGCGGAGCGGGTCCAGACGTCTAGCGCCGGCCTCGGTCAACAAACCGGTGCCGACCATGCTGAGTTGCTCTCCGGTGTCGACCGGTGGAGTTCTACTCAGTTTGCGCGGTGAACCGAACCAGGTTTACACCTTGGAATTCTCGACAGATTTGGCCGACTGGATGTTTTTGCACAGCTTCCAGGTGGATGGGGAAGGGAAAGGGATATTTGTTGACCGTTCGAAGCCGGCGGGGCGAGCAAACCTATTGGATCCATGGTGTGGCGATCCCAACGACAAGGTTTACATTGCCCCAATGACCAACGGGTCGGGCACGTATTACCGGGCCGTCACGAGTCGTGCTCGCGACAGCCAATAGGGCGCTCAATTTTCATTTCCACTCATGTGAACCGGCTTCTTCCGCGATTTGCGGGAACGCCGAGATACGCAGCCGAGCAGCACCCATCGGGATCAGGGTAATCGTTTCAGTTGGCTCATTACTCTTGACCGGGCTGTCCTGTAGTTTGCCGACCAGCCCGAGCGAATCCATTTCCCATCGCGGAATTTTTTTCGCCTTGGCAAGAAGCATCATAGGTGCATTGTCACGGGTGAACGGATTCGCTGGCATCTGTCCGGGCCGGTGCACAATTTCGAAGGATCTTGCGGGGTTCCGCTCGTTGAGCACCAAGCCATAGTTCCACGCTGTTGTGGGAAAGACTTCCCATTCCGGCCACGTTTTGTTGTCGCCATAGCGCGTCCACTTTTCGCCAATGCGCAGAGAGAAACTCAGCGGACCGTAATCGACTGAGACGGCGTTGTGATTTTTTTCCCATTTGCGCATCATGATTTGCATTGGGAATTGCAGCGTGACGGTGTCGCCGTCGCTCCATTGGCGGTCGATAATAGCGTATGAAAGAGCCTTGGCTTTGAGTGACAGCTTGTTGCCGTTGAGGTTCGCTAGTGGCTTGTCACACCAGTGAGGGATGCGCAGATAGAGAGGGAATTGGACCGGCTTCGGAGCGGAGATTTTCAGCATGATCGTATCGCTGAACGGGTAATCGGTTTCTTCGGAGATCTTTACGATGCGCAAGTCAGGTAATGCAGCCCCTTCCAGTCCGGCGTCAGCGCGGCGGGAAAGGAGTTGAAAGCGATTTCCTCGCAGCGGTCGGACCAAACTGGTTTCCCGGAAATCTTCGTAAGCATTTCGAAACTGTGCATGAACTCGACGATGCCGCACGTTTCGAAACCTTGATGCGGGTCGGTGAACCCAGGCCGGCAGTTTTCGTCGCCGGCAAATCCGCCGCCCGGGAACTGTCCGTAAAGATCCATCACTTTTCGGTAATTGCGATCGGCAGCCTGCAGGAATTTGGGATCACGCGATTGCAAATAGAAGACACCCGGCTCGCGAAAACCTTGCGCAATATTTACGTTGTGCCAGTTTGTAACGTCGCTCGTCCAGTTGGCCATGTGGTCATGAATTCTTTTCGCGAGCTCGAGAAGGAAAGTTTCGTTGGTGCGATTGTAGAGCCAGTAAGCGGTTTCGATGTTGTCGCCGAAACGAATCTTCGGCCAGTAGCCGTTGGCGAAATTCTCGCCCGGCTGTTCGTTGAGCCACTTGTGATATTTCACCATGAACGGA
Organism: Verrucomicrobiota bacterium; assembly: GCA_039933075.1. Lineage (GTDB taxonomy): Bacteria > Verrucomicrobiota > Verrucomicrobiia > Limisphaerales > JACPZS01 > JBDTOW01. The sequence continues at coordinate 6,309 of JBDTOW010000188.1, forward strand.
ATCACGCGCCCGTCGTCACTGAATTCATGAAAGGATTGAAGCACGTTGAGCATGACCATGTGCGGCCAGAGGTCCGGCTTGCCGTCGAGCGACGTTTTAAGCGAGCGCGGCCCAAACCAACCGTCGGGCTCCTGGCTGGCGAGCACCGCGTCGATCCATTTGCGCGCTTCCCGGATGATTTTCTGGTCCTGCAGCACGTAGCCAAGGTCGCCGTAGCCTTTCAGCCAATATGAAGTTCCTCCCAACCGCTGTGATCCTCGCCATCGGGCGAGGCCCAGGCGTTGTCTTTGAATTTGCACCACTTGGAAATCTCCGGCAGACGGCCTGTCATGCCTTGCGCTTCGAGTTCGAGTTGGTGATGCAGCCACCCTTTTGGTGTAATCGCGCCGATGGGGAGTTTGATGAACGGACTTGCCTCAAGCGGCGGCCGGTTGCCGATGTAGTAATCGTTTTTTCCACGGACGGGCCCAACCTCGGCTACTTTGACCTCCGCTTTGACTGCAGCCTTGGCATGATCGAAGAGAACGGCCCAATCCATGGCGTGGAGGATCAACGCAACCGAGGTGAGCTTCAGAAACCGCCGGTGATGGAAAGCGATCATAAATCCTTTCTGTAAGAGCGCCGAAACAGGTTTTGTTTTATAGCGTTGGCAATTCTATGGAGGAGGCTTCGGCGGCCGTCAAGTAAGGCGATTCCATGAAAACGCGGTCACTTCCTCTTCCGAGCCGGACCGATTGAGTCGATGCTGGGAAACGCAACCGCATGGCTCAGTCCACCGGCCGACTGTTTTTACTTGGGCAGAGTTGCCGCGGCGGTGCGGGCGTGCTGTGGTTAATTTGGACCAGAAAGTACGACT
>JBDTOW010000189.1:0-7156 GCA_039933075.1 Verrucomicrobiota bacterium
GTTCCGCCCGCTGCTGCGCGGGCGGGGACATCGCAGCGCGATGTCCCTACCAAATCCAGTTCATGGAGAGTTTCGACCTCCAACATCCGACGCGCATCGGAGCCATGAACCGGAGTGCGGATGCCGACATCCGCGAATACATCCGCCAAATCGATAGAAACGCGGATGTAGGCATCCGCGCTCCGATCGGAAGGTTCATGGAGAACTGCCCGTAGGAACCCGAACCAAACCGCCCGTCTAACAAACTTGGAAGGAAGCTCGCGGTGAACCACGGCTCCAATCCACTACAGCTTGCGAGGTTCCAAACCCCGAGAATTTCTATCGCCAAGCCGGGCTGCCGTTGCTTGAATGGAGAATAAACTCATGAACAAGCTCGCCTTGATTTTTTCTTGCTCGGTCGCGATCACCTTCGCGCAGCCGGCGCGTTCCACCACCTTCAAATTCCCAAACCAGACGCTCACTGTGCCCGACGGATTCGAAGTCGAGCTGGTTGCCGGGCCGCCGCTGGTAGACCGGCCAATCTCTGCCGACTTTGACGAACAGGGACGGCTTTACGTGACCGACTCATCCGGTTCAAACGATAAAATTGACAAGCAACTCCAGGACAAGCCGCATCGCATCGTCCGTTTGGAAGACACCGACGGCGATGGACGCTTCGACAAGAGCACCGTGTTCGCCGATAAGATGTCGTTTCCAGAAGGCGCGATGTGGCTGGACGGCTCATTTTACGTCGGCGCTCCCCCAACCATCTGGAAATTGACAGACACCGACGGTGACGGCGTCGCAGACAAACGCGAGGAATGGTTCCAAGGCAAGACTGCCACCGGCTGCGCGAACGATTTGCACGGTCCATACCTTGGCCCCGACGGATGGATTTACTGGTGCAAAGGCGCCTTTGCGAAACAAACCTATGAACGGCCCGGCAAACCGCCGTTCGTCACCAGCGCCTCTCACATCTTCCGCTGCCGCCCGGATGGGACAGGAATCGAGCCGGTAATGACCGGCGGCATGGACAACCCGGTGGAAGTGGCTTTCACGCCCGAGGGCGAACGCCTCTTCACCACCACCTTCTTCCAGCATCCGGGCGGCGGTCAGCGCGACGGCTTGATCCACGCCATCTACGGCGGTGTTTATGGAAAACCTCATGGCGTGCTCGACGACCACAAGAAGACGGGCGATTTGATGCCGGTGTTGACGCAGCTCGGCGCCGCCGCGCCTTGCGGCCTGCTGCGTTATGAGTCACGGATGTTTGGCAGTGAGTTTCAAAACAATCTCTTTGCCTGCCTTTTCAACCTCCATAAAGTCACGCGCCACGTGCTCGAGCCGGTCGGCGCAACATTCAAGACCCACGACTCGGATTTCGTCACATCGGACAACACGGACTTTCATCCCACTGATGTGATCGAAGATGCCGATGGCAGCCTGCTGGTCGTCGATACCGGTGGTTGGTATAAGCTTTGTTGCCCGACTTCACAGCTCGCCAAGCCCGACGTGTTGGGAGCGATTTATCGCATCCGGCGCAAAGGCGCGCCAAAGATCAACGACCCGCGCGGAGTCGCGATCGCGTGGGCAGATCTGAAAACGGATGACTTGGTAAAATTGCTGGGCGACGAACGTCCCGCCGTTCGCCACCGCGCCATTCAAGCTTTCGCAAAAAAGGGAGCCAAGACGGTGCCCGAGTTGCGAGTGGCGGCGCTGGAGTCCGTTAGAAACATCAAAAACAAGAGCGTTGACCTGGTGCTGACTCAGCGACTTGGCGCAGAAACCCGTCGCAATGCGCTGTGGGCACTGACTCGCATCGAAGGGGCCGAGGCGCGCGAGACGGTCCGCGCGATGCTGGCCGATCCCGACCCGAGTGTGCGCCACGCCGCGATTCATTCCGTCAGTGTATGGCGCGACGCCGACTCGCTACCGCGATTGATTGAGATCTTGAAGATTAACTTGCCACAGTTGCAGCGCGCCGCCGCGGAAGCTATCGGACGCCTGGGGGATAAGAGTGCGGTCTCTGCGCTTTTGGCTCAGGCTGCCGAGCCGCACGACCGCGTTCTCGAGCATTCACTTATCTTCGCGCTGATTGAAATTGGAGCCCGTGCGGAAACCGAGGCGGGTCTGGCGTCCTCAAGCTCCTTCACCCACCGTGCCGCGCTCATTGCCCTTGACCAAATGGACGGCGGGGGGCTGAAGCCGGGAATGGTCACGCCCTTATTCTTTTCTCCCGTGCCCGTCCTTCAGCAGACCGCTTCCTGGATTTCCAGCCATCACGCTGAATGGGGACAAGAGCTGGCGGGCTACTTCGGCCAGCGTTTTCGATCCACGAATCTGACTGACGCCGAGCGCGAAGAACTGCAGCAGCAGCTCGCTCAATTCGCTCGTAACCCGTCCATCCAGGAACTCGTCGCCTCCAGCCTCGGCGACACTGCCACCACTCCCGTTACCCGACAGCTCATTCTCGGCTCGATCGCGCAAGCGTCGCTGAAGGAAGTTCCCAGCGTCTGGACGAATGCCTTGAAACAAGCTCTCGGGGACCGCGACGAAGCGATCCTTCAGTCGGCGATTGGCGCCGTTCGCGCCTTGCCCGTGGCCAAAACCAACGCAACGGATTTTAGCGAACAATTGCTTGGTGTAGCTCGCGATGCCGCTCGCCCCGCTAATCTTCGTCTGGACGCGCTCGCCGCTTTACACACCGGATTGCCGCTGGTAGAGCCGGAATTGTTCGATTTCCTCCGCTCCAGTCTTGATCCCACACTGCCGCCAATGGTGCGGACAACTGCCGCCGACATCATCGGCCGCGCGAAGTTAAGCGAAGACCAGCTCAACGCGTTGACCGATTCAATCAAAACTGCCGGCCCCCTCGAAATCTCCAACCTTCTCGGCGGGTTCGACAGCACTACCAATGAGGCAATCGGCCTCAAGCTCGTTGCCGCGCTTAAGGAATCGAAGGGGCTTGCCGGCCTTCGCGTCGACATGCTGATGCCACGGCTCGAGAAATTCTCCGCGTCAGTTCAAGAAGAGGGCAAAACGGTGCTCTTGCTCTTGAACGTCGATCTCGAAAAACAAAGGGCGCATCTGGATGAGTTGCTCGCAAGTCTCCAAGGAGGCGACATCCGCCGCGGCCAGGCAATCTTCAACAGTGCGAAGGCTGCTTGCGTGACTTGTCATGCCATCGGTTATCTGGGTGGCCAGGTCGGCCCGGACCTTACGAGCATCGGCCAGATTCGCACCGAACGCGATCTGCTCGAATCGATCGTCTATCCCAGCGCGAGCTTCGTCCGCAGCTACGAACCAATCCTCGTGATCACCAAATCTGGCGACGGGTACAACGGTGTTCTCCGTAAGGATGCGGCTGACGAAATCCTTTTGGCGACCGGGCCGGGCACTGAAGCTCGGATCGCGCGCGCGGACATTGTCGAGATACGGCCCGGCTCTGTTTCCGTAATGCCGGCTGGCCTTGACGAACAACTCAGCCGCCAGGAATTAGCGGACCTGGTTGCTTTCCTGAAGGGGACCAAGTGGGGGGCGCATTAGTCAGTCACCTACTTCACCGGCACAAACACGACACATACCGGCGCGCCGACCTCGATTTTTTGGCCGGTTGAAGCAAGTCCACCCGTTTTTGGATCGATGCGGAAAACCACGACATTGTCGGAATCCTGGTTCGCCGCCAGCAGATAGGTCCCGGTCGGATCGATGCCGAAACTGCGCGGGGTCTTCCCTTGTGTTGATTGATTCTCAACGTAAGTGAGTTGGCCCGTTTTTTCGTCGATCTTGAAGACGACGATGGTGTCATGGCCGCGATTCGAGCCGTAAAGAAACTTTCCGGACGGATGCACCGCGATTTCCGCCGTGCTGTAACTGGGCCGCATTTCCTGGCCGGCGGGCAGCGTGGAAACCGTTTGCACGTCTTTCAGTTCGCCTCGTTGATGATCATAGCCAAACGTCGTGACGGTGCAATTAATCTCATTGATTACGTAAGCAAACCGGCCGTTCGGGTGCAGCGCGAAGTGGCGCGGCCCGGCCCCGGGCTTAACGGAACCGGATGGCGGATCGTTGGGGACGAGCGATCCTTTTGTGGCATCGAAACGGTAAATCAGCACTTTGTCCAATCCGAGGTCCGGGACAAAGGCGAATCGATTTGCAGCGTCCAGATAAATTCCGTGGGCGTGAGGTCCTTCCTGCCGTTGCCGGTTCACGCTCGATCCTTTGTGCTGAATGAAAACGCTCGCTTCGCCCATTTTGCCGTCCGGCTGAACCGGCAGGGCCTCGACGCTCCCGCCGCCATAGTTTGCCACGAGCACATTTTTCCCTTTGCCGTCCACCACCAAATGGCAGGGACCGGGGCCGCCGGAAGATTGTTGATTCAGTAACGTGAGTTTGCCGGTTGTCCGATTCATGGCAAAGGCGTTGACCGCCCCGGTTTTCTTACCGGAAAAGTTGTCGATCTCGCCGACCGCATACAGGAAACGGTGGTTTGGGTGAACGGCCAGAAAACTTGGGCTGGCAGTCTCCGCGGCCAATTCAGGGGCCGCCAGCTTGCCCGTACTGACGTCAAGGCGGGAGACGTAGATCCCTTTGCTCTTCGCGCCGGTGTAGGTGCCGAAGTAGACGAGCAATTCGTTGTTCGCGGACGTGGTTTGTTCTGCCGCCGTCGAAGTGCATACGACAAGCAGCGCGGTTAAGCAGATGCAAGCGACCGGAAGGAATTGGAACATTTTCATGCCGGCCACTTTAAATTAAGGATGGCGAATTGCCAGCGTTGAATTCCCAAATCAGCTCAATGTTGTTGCGGTTTAGTTGTCGCTGCCGACATCGATGATGCGGACACCGTCCGCCGGTGGTCGCGAATTGAGCGATTGCTCCTTTTTGCGGAGGGACACCAGCAGCGCCACACAGCCGGTCCAGGTTGGCAACATGTCAACTATCGGGATAAGTTCAAACAAGAAGGTAGGCACCAGCAACAGATGAAAGCCGAGCAGCCAGCTCGTCAGGATCATCGCGAAGACATCGATGATCTCGTCAAAAAATGTCCAGCCCAACGGCCCGAGGCCGAGTTGTAGTGCATCGGACAGAATTGCCACGACGAACGCAAGCTGGATGCGTCGCCGCGTGATTGTCGGTGTGCGAAACAGTTTGGACATTGGGCTCAGCGTTTATCGATCGCTTGGGAGTCTACGCGAAGAATTAATCAGGAGCAAGGGCTTGGCCGGTCCGGTCGGGTAGTCCTAATTTCCTGGACGCCCGCCGACAGTGGAAACTCTCGAAACAGACTAACATCCTCGCCTTCTCCGGGTGCAGCCAAAGCGGGAACATGTCCCCGCAGTCCAAGGCCGTCGCGCCTGTCGTTGGACTGCTGGGGCTCGACTCCTTTTCATTTTCGAACGGGTACGGTGTCAAGCCATCGCAGTCCAAGGCAATGTCGCAGACAAAAAAGGTCTAGCCAAAGATCACCTGCCTGGGTTGTGATGCCCCATCGTGAAAGGTGAAGCGCTAATTCAGATTAAGGATGTCAACGTGACTCTGGCTGGTCGAAAGGTTCTTTCGCGGATCACCTGGCGGCTGCTACCGGACGAGCACTGGGTCTTTGTTGGCCCGAACGGTTCAGGCAAAAGCACGCTGCTCAAACTGATTCGCGGTGAACTTTGGCCAGATCCGGCCGGTCACGGGTCGAGAACCTACGCTTTCGACGGAGATCCACACCCCAGCGCGATCGGCGTCCGGGAAAAGATCGCCCTGGTCTCTCCCGAATTGCAGGAACGGTATCTTCAACAGGATTGGAGCTTGAGCGGACAGGAAATGATCCTCACCGGTTTTCTCAACACGGACTTGCTTTACCAAAAGCCGACGTCGTCCCAGACCGAACGAGTCGATAAGATCATTTGTGAGTTTGGGTTGGAGATTTTGGGTCAAAAGCCAATTCAACAAATGTCAGCCGGCGAATTGCGAAAGCTCTTGATCGCCCGCGCTCTGGTGAACGCGCCGCGTGTGCTCATCCTCGATGAATTCTGCGACGGACTCGACACTCGCTCTCGCCTGAAGTTGTTGGAAACCGTTGAGCAGGTGGCCAGAACAGGCACACAACTTCTCTACACCACTCATCGACCTGAGGAAATCCTACCGGCGATTTCGCATGCCGTCGTCCTAAGAGATGGGAGAATTGCCCGACAAGGTCTCAAGGATGAAATTGTGCGAGCGAACGGATCTGGGTTCGACTCCCCTCCGGGTCGGCCTCGTTTGCAGAATCCTCGCGAATTCACTCCGGTAGCACGCGAGTCAGGCCGCGCCGCCGCCGTCCAGGCGTCTCGGGCATCGCGGCCGGTCCGTTCCGACGGGCCTGATCGAGAGGGCCAGAGCGAACGTTTCTTCTTTCGAATACGGAACGCAGACGTTTTTTTGGACCGCAATCAAGTTCTAACAAAGATTTCCTGGGAAATGAAGCCTGGTGAGAATTGGGCGATCCTCGGGCCGAATGGCGCGGGCAAAAGCACGCTGTTGAAACTCATTTACGGCGAACTGCCAGCGGCTGCGGGAGGACACGTGCAGCGTTTCAATGATGAGGTTCGCAAGAACATCGGCAAAGTTAAGCGACGAATCGGCTACATCTCGTTTGATTTGCAGGCAAATTATCGCGAGAACTTGTCCGGCGCGGAAGTTATCGCGTCGGGGTTCTTTTCCAGTGTCGGATTGATCGATCGAGTGAGTCTCCGGCAGAAGCATAAGATTCGCGAGCTAATCAGATCTTTCCATCTCGAGGAACTTGCGGCAAAGAGCATCCTGAGAATGTCGTACGGTGAGTTCCGAAAAATCCTTTTGGCGCGCGCACTCGTCCACGACCCATCCGTCATTATCCTGGATGAACCATTCGATGGGCTTGACCTCGCCACGAGAGTGGACTTTGGCCGGACACTCGAGCGCCTGATCGAGAGAGGATCGAACCTCGTGGTCGTAACTCATCATCTCGCCGATCTGCCCAACGGCATGACACATGCGATGGTGCTCGAGAAGGGACGGGTTGCCTTTCAAGGAAAAATGTCGGAGCTGCCGGGGCAATATAGAATCGGCTCAATACGCCGAAGTCTCTTCAGATGATGGAGGTTATCCCGTTGTATGTCTGCAGCGCAGTGTCGTAGCGCAGATTTGTAATCTGCTGTATCGGATTGCA
>JBDTOW010000190.1:0-7147 GCA_039933075.1 Verrucomicrobiota bacterium
GTCAGCGCGCTCATTCACGCCGCGACGATGGTGGCGGCGGGCGTCTACATGCTTTGCCGGATTTTCTTTTTGCTCAATTCGCCAGCGCTCGAAGTAATCGCGTGGATCGGCGGCTTCACGGCGTTGCTCGCGGCGCTGATGGCGATTCAACAGAATGACATCAAACGTATCCTCGCTTACTCGACGCTCTCACAACTTGGCTACATGGTTATGGGGGTTGGGCTTCACGGGCCGACAGCGGCGATGTATCACCTGACCACCCATGCGTTCTTTAAAGCGCTTCTGTTCCTGGGCGCCGGCTCGGTCATTCTCGCGCTCCATCATGAACAGGACATTTGGAAAATGGGCGGCTTGAGAACCAAAATGCCGACCACGTTCTGGACTTTCATGATCGGAACGCTGGCGTTGTGCGGCGTTCCGCCGTTCAGCGGCTTCTACAGTAAAGACAGCATCCTCGCCGCCGCGGTCGAACACAATGTGGCGTTGTTCATTCTTGGCGTGCTCGTTGCCGTGCTGACAACTTTTTATATGTTCCGTTTGGTTTTTGTCGCCTTTCTCGGTAACCCGCGAGTCGAGGCCGCGGAACATGCGCATGAATCGCCCGGAGTGATGACCTGGCCACTGCGGATTCTGGCAATTCCTGCTTTGCTGGCGGGTTGGTGGGGAATCGACAGCTTCATTGCGAAAACTTTCGCTTCCGTCAACGAGGGGCCTGCCCAGGCCTGGTATCAGAATATCCTCGCACCGTTCAATCACTCGCCTCTCGCCGCCCTGTTCGGAATCCTGGCGACCGCTGCCGGGTTCAGCCTCGCTTATCACCTCTACGCTCAAGCGCCCAAAGATCCGTTGCCGGAAAAGCTGGGAGCGCTCTCCCGAGCGATGCGTAACCGATTCTATTTCGACGAGCTTTACAACGCGATGATCGCCGCGACACAGGAGTCCGTGGCGAAACTGGCGGATTGGTTTGATCGATGGATCATCGCCGGTCTGGCGGTGCGCGGCGCGCATGGCACCACCGAATTATTTGGCCGCGCGTTGCGTCTCGTGCAAACCGGCAATCTCCAAACCTACGCCTTCCTGTTCGTCGCTGGCGTCTCGCTGGTGGTTTATTTCGTGATCGGAAGATAACGCGATGAACCGAACTCACTTTGCTAAGCCATGCTGACCTGGATCATTCTCCTTCCCTTGCTCGCCGCGTTGTTTCTGACGTTCGTGCCGAGGAACTACCGGTTCGTCATGCGGCTGGTGGCGCTCGCCACGACGCTGCTCGTGGCGATTCTGGGAATAATTCTCTTCTCGCGGTTCGATGCAGGCGCCACGGGTTACCAGTTCGTCAGAACCATTCCGTGGTTGGGCGCCGAGGCGCTCGGCATCACTTGTCGCGTCGGCGTGGACGGCGTGAACATCGGGCTAATCTTGATGGGCGTGATTGTAGCTTTTGCCGCGGCCTGTGTTTCGTGGGAAATCAAGTCCAACGAAAAGGAGTTTTACATTTTGTTGCTGGTAATGACGGGCGGGATCCTTGGCGCATTCGCGTCGCTTGACTTGTTCTTCTTCTATTTTTTCCACGAACTGGCCCTGGTGCCGACGTTCATCATGATCGGCGTCTGGGGCCGGGGCGAGAACAAGAATTACGCGACCTTTCAAATAACCCTTTACCTCAGTTTGGGAGCGCTGATCGCGCTATTGGGTTTGATTGCTCTCTACCTGCAACTTCCGGCAGGCGCGCGAACTTTCGACATCGAAGCGATCACGAATTACTTCAGAACAAACCCGATGCCGGCCGGATCTCAAAATCTCATTTTTCCGCTGCTGATGTTTGGTTTTGGAATCCTGGTTTCACTCTGGCCATTCCACACTTGGGCGCCGATCGGTTACGGTTGCGCGCCGACAGCCACCGCGATGTTGCACGCCGGCGTGCTCAAAAAGTTTGGCTTGTACGGCCTGATTCGCGTTGCCTTGCCGCTCATGCCCGACGGCGCGAAGTCCTGGCTGGGAATCCTCGCGTTGCTTTGCCTCGGCAACATCCTTTATTGCGGCCTTGTTGCCATTCGCCAGAAGAACCTGAACCTGTTGATCGGAAATTCCAGCGTGGCACACATGGGTTTTGCTTTCCTTGGCATCGCAAGCCTGAGCCTGATCGGAATAACTGGCGCGGTATTCGTGATGATCGCCCATGGCTTGCTGGCGGCGTTGACCTTCGGTTTGAGCGGTTATCTTTATCAGCAAACCGGAACTCTTGACATCAACCAGCTTGGCGGCCTTTTGCGGCGCTTGCCGTTCATCGGCGGGGCGTTGGTGATGGCCATGTTCGCCGGCTGCGGTTTGCCTGGCTTCGCGAATTTTCCCGGCGAACTACTGGTCCTTTTCGGCGCGTGGAAAAGTTTGTCCGGGTTTGTGGTTTTCGCGGCGTGGGGAGCGCTCGTTATCGGCGCGGTCTACATGTTGCGGGCGGTGCGGAACATTCTTCACGGTCCGCTGCCGGAGAGGTGGGCGGAACTTGCGGACGCTGGCAATATTTGGCTCAGACTTCCGTACGCGCTGCTGCTCGCAAGTTTGCTAATCTTCGGTTGCTTTCCGAGCCTGCTGTCCGAGAAAATCAAGCCCAGCGCCGCGGAGATCGTGAAACAAGCAGGCGGAAATCTTGCCTCTGCGTTCCCCCGCACACCATCGGCCCTGGCAGTGGTGGCCAAAAAATCGGTAGATCTTCACGTTCAATGAATCTTGCCTTATTGAATCTCGAGGTCGCGGTCGTCCTCACCGGAATGGCGCTGCTGTTGTTGGACCTGTGGACGCCGCCGGACCAAAAAAGAAAACTGGGTTACGCCGCAGCGGCAGCGGTCGGGACGATTTTTCTTTACAGTTGTCTCATCCGGGTGCCGGAACTGAATGTTCAAGTCGGTTCGAATCGAATCGAGCTGGAGATCCTGCAGTATGCTTTCGGCAAAGCATATGTTGTTGACAGTCTGGCCTTGTTCTTCAAGCGATTCTTTCTGCTCGCGGCGGTCATCGTTTTGGTGATGTCGGTGGAATTTGGCGGTCGCTTCGCAACAGGCGTCTCGGAATATTACGCACTGATTTTGTTCGCGCTGGCAGGAATGATGTTCGCGTCTTCAGCGAACGATTTCACCGTGCTGTTCGTCTCCATCGAATTGATCGCTGTTACCTTTTATGTGCTGACCAGTTTCCAGCGCAACCGGCAGGTTTCCCTGGAAGCCGGAGTAAAATACCTGATTCTCGGAGCGGTGGCATCGGCTTTCCTGGTCTATGGCATCGCGCTTATATATGGAACGGCAGGCACCATGGCCTTCGATGAACTTGCGGCGAAGGCGCCAGGTTTGCGGGACAAACCCATTTTTCTGCTGGGCTTGCTCCTGGTGCTGGCTGGTCTCGGATTCAAGATCGCGGCATTTCCGTTTCAGATTTGGGTGCCCGATGTTTACCAGGGTGCGCCCGCGCCAACCACCGCTTTCCTGGCGGTCGGATCGAAGGCGGCCGGGTTTGTCCTCCTGCTGCGACTGTTTTTTAGTGTGGTGCCGGAAGTCACGCAGAATTGGCCCAACTTGCTCATTGCCTTGTCCGCGATGACCATCCTCTATGGCAATCTCTGCGCCATCCCCCAACGGAACCTCAAACGCCTGCTCGGTTATTCCAGCATCGCCAACGCCGGCTATTTGTTGTTGGGAATCGCAGCCTTGAACCAGGCTGGTTCGGCCGCGATCCTGTATTACCTTGGCGGCTACTTGTTCACCGTGCTCGCGGCATTCACTGTCATCTGTCTGGTTGTCCGGCGCGGAGAGGCGGAAGACGTGACGGCCCTGGCTGGTTTAAGTCAACGGTCTCCTTTGCTCGCAACCGCGATGACCCTGGCGATGGTTTCGTTGGCCGGAATTCCGCCGCTCGCCGGCTTTTTTGGAAAATTCCTGTTACTGAAAGCCGTGTTGTCACACGGAACCTCGCAACCTGCTTACTACTGGTTGGCCGGTGTCGCGATCGTTGGCGTGGTAATCTCGCTCTACTACTATTTCGGCGTCATTCGGGCGATTTACTGGTCGAAGAATCCGGCGGATCTTTCGCCGATTGCGATTTCGCTGCCGATGAAGATTTCGCTCTATGCCTGCATGGCAGGAATGTTTTATTTGGGCATATTCCCGAACCTGATGGTGAACCTGGCGTCCGAAGCGGTCAGGTTCTTGCGGATCTAGATTTTCAGCAGTTCTTCGGCGATTTGCACGGCATTCAGCGCGGCGCCTTTGAGCAGTTGATCGCCGGATACCCAGAAGCAGAGGCCATTGTCCATGGCGCAGTCCCGGCGAATTCGCCCGACCTGGCAATTGTATTTTTCCGCCGCGTACAGAGGCAGCGGATACTCTTTCTTCTCGGGGCTATCCACAACATCAAGTCCCGGGGCCTTGCTGAGCACCGCGCGAGCGCCTTCAACGGTCACCGGCTTCTCAAACTCCGCGGTGACGGCGACCGAGTGCGCGCGATACACGGGCACTCGCACGCAGGTTACGCTGGCGCGGAACGCCGGATGGTGCATGATCTTGCGTCCTTCGTTCTCCATCTTCATTTCCTCCTTGGTGTAACCCGAAGGGAGAAACGAATCGACATGCGGTATAACGTTGAACGCGATTTGATGCGGATACACTTCTTTAGTGACCGGCTTGCCGGCAACGATCTCGTTGACTTGCCGTTCGAGTTCCTCGATTGCTTTCGCGCCGGTTCCCGAAACCGCCTGGTAGCTCGAAGCAAAGATGCGTTTCACGTTGAATGCCTGGTGGAGCGGGTAAAGCGCCATCAAAGTGATCGCCGTGGTGCAATTCGGGTTGGCAATAATTCCTTTGTGCCACTTCACATCCGCGGCGTTGATTTCCGGTATCACCAGCGGAACCGTGTCGTCCATCCGAAACGCGCTCGAGTTGTCCACTACCACTGCACCCGCCCCGGCTGCCAGCGAAGCAAATTCTTTGGAGAGATTCCCACCCGCGCTGAAGAGAGCAATGTCGACCCCCGCAAAGGAATCTTTCGTGAGTTCCTTGACCACGATTTCTTCGCCGCGAAACTTGAGTTTCTTGCCGACCGACCGGGCCGAAGCCAGCAACGTCAACTTCCCGACTGGAAATTCGCGTTTTTCCAACGTTTTAATCATCTCGACGCCGACGGCTCCCGTCGCGCCGACCACAGCCACATGCGGATTACGATTCATAAACTGGCGCGAAATATATCTCCAGCGGATGGCCTGTCAAATCTGCAATCAGAGGTTGCTCGCCTGGCAAGTGAGTGTTCCGGTGAAATCCTTTCAAAAGCTTTGCCGTTTACTTGCCGTCTGCCGGCCTTTACTTTCAGGGGCGGATGGATTCGATACTTGAATTGATTCGAGACTGTGAGGTTCGCCATTTTGATCCCGGACAAATCGTCATCCAACAGGGCGAGAAAACGGACCGCCTCTATTTCCTCATTGAAGGAGCGGTTCAAGTTTTGAAAGACGGTGTGCCGGTCGCCGCGGCATCTCAACCAGGCATTGTATTCGGCGAGATGGCCGCGTTGCTCGGCGGCAATCATACCGCCACGGTGCGAGCCATGAAGCGGTGCGCTTTTTACGTTGTGGGGAATCCGCGTGATTTCCTGAAGGCATCCCCGGCCGTGTGCCTGCACGTTTGCGAACTGCTGGCTCGCCGGCTCGATGCGCTTAACAGCTATCTCGTGGACGTGAAAGGTCAGTTCGAAGGGCACGATCATCTCGGCATGGTGGATGAAGTCCTGGAGGCCCTTCTGCACCGCCAGCCGCGTGACCGCGTTCGGCCCAAAGAGTCAACGATTCGCGGCGGCGAGCTGCCGGACTGATTGACCTTCGAGCGAAACCCACTCTGCGCTCATCGCGTCGAGGTCGAGCGCAATATAGGCGGGCGAGGCCCCGATCTGTTTGCCTGGGTTGAAAACCCAGGTCGTGCCGATCCGGTCCACCCACGAACCCTCCGCGTAGAACGGCGAGTTGTGAATGTGACCGCTGAACACCAGGTCCGGTGAGAAGCGCTGGATCCACTCCAGCAAGACTTCGTCTCCGCCAAATTTTCGTCCGGTCCAACACACTGGTGAACCCGCTGGCGGCGCGTGATGAACCCAAACCCAGCGCCCGCTCAGTTTTTGCGCTTCCTGCACGAGCTGCGCTTCCAGCTCCGCTCGCGATACAGGTCCGTCCCACCACGGGCAGATCGTCACCAGAACGCCCGGAAGCTCCAGGCTGTCGCCATCGACGAACAGGCCGTCCGCCTTGGCGTCGCGAATCCACCGCGCCACGGATTCATCCGCCGCGCTGCGGCTGTCGCCGTCGTGATTGCCTGAACTGACCAACAGCCGCGTTTGCCGCCGTAAACGGTCCAGGTACTTCTCGACCACGACGATCTGCACATCGAAATCCAGATCGGAACCGAGGTCGAGCAGATCGCCCCCGATGATGATCGGGTCGAAGTTCGCAGCGTTCGCCACCAGCCAATCGAACTGCTTGAGCGCATAATGAAGGTCGGCAACGAACAGCATCTTCATATCAGTCCAAAGACAGTGCGCGAACCGCATTGCCGCGTCGATGCAAAACGCCGCACTGGCAGCCCGTCAACAACATTGACAGCACCGCAGTGGCCGTTCGTCACGGAATGTATATAGTGACCGACGCTTGCCTCAGGCGCGGAGGCGTTCGATCAGCTTGTATCCTTCGGCGACCTCGCCGGGGGTGAGGAAGCGCCATGGGCGGTTCAATTGCGCGGCGGTGTCGCGATGAATCGAGTGGCGGTGCCCGCTGGTCGCGTTCACGCTCGTGGTGGCTAAAACTGCGGCGCTCAGGCTCGCGTCCCACGGTATGCCCAGAAAATCCGCGGCGATTTGAAATTGGGACAGAGGGTCCGTGCAAAGGTTCTCGTAATGCATCAGCTTCACCAGCGGCTGCCGCGAGGACAAAGCGCGAAACCAGTTTTCCATCAATTCGACTGCGAGTACTTTTTCCAGAATAGTTCGCAGACGATAGGGCCGGCTCCGCAACTCGGCGACGATACCGGCGACGCGCTCGGCAAAGATGGGAAGGTGCGCTTCGAGGAACGCTGGCATCCGGACCAGCCGTTCCTCATGATGAAGGTACGCGCTGGGAAGTTGG
>JBDTOW010000191.1:0-7141 GCA_039933075.1 Verrucomicrobiota bacterium
GCCGAGCACCAACTCGCCTTCATCGAGATGCTTCGCCTCATTACCGACGGCAAGTTGACGCCCGAGGAAGCCGTGCGCGCCTATCACGGCGTGCTGCAAGGCAAAGGCATCAAGCCGCACCGCCCGCTCGACGACGATCTCAAGCTCACCGACCAAGCGATGAGCTACGACGGCAGCGCGACAAGGCGCGCCACGGTGGAGGTGAGGAGTAATCCACTGGCGAGCGCCCCTCCGAATAGACAATTGCCAACGCCCGATTGGCCCAAACGCGCGGATGGATCGCCGGACTTTGACAAAATGAACCCGGCGCAGAGGCACGTCTATCACCAAGCGCGCCTGGATCGCACGTTACGCTGACCACGAGTTTAGCGTGCCGCCGGCATACTGCCGGCGGAAAAAAAGGCGATCGCACAAGGCGCGATAACTACTCGCCGATCCGCCTCGCGACCATGCCCTGCCAGCGGGACGCTGGCAGCACGCTAATTACATTGGGACAAACTCACGCAACATAACGATGGACTTGAAAAGGCTGATTTTGCTAGCGTGACCGAAGCCTAAGTTTCCCGAATCAATTCAAACGCATGTCAAAGTTCTCCGCTGAACTCATCGGAACGATGATACTGATTATTCTAGGCGACGGTGTCGTCGCCAACGTTCTCTTGAGCCGTTCGAAGGGGCAAAATTCGGGCTGGATCGTCATCGCGGTTGGTTGGGGCCTGGCGGTGGCCGTTGCTGTTTATATCGTGGGCACCATCAGTGGCGGTCATTTGAATCCAGCGGTTACGATTGGGTTGGCGGCGATCGGTAAATTTGCGTGGAGCGAAGTGCCCAACTACGTCACGGCTCAGATGATCGGCGGCTTCCTCGGCGCGGTAACAGTCTGGCTGGCCTATTTGCCGCATTGGAAAGAAACGGCCGACACGGGCGCGAAACTGGGAGTTTTCTGCACGGCGCCTGCGATTCGGCATTCGCCATCGAATTTGCTGACTGAGATCATCGGAACTTTCATTTTGGTTCTGGGTGCGCTCGCGATCCCTTCACCGACGAATCTGAGCGTCGAACTCGGTTTCTCCACGGGCCTGGGGCCGCTGCTGGTTGGGTTGCTCGTCTTGTCCATAGGAGTCTCGTTGGGCGGGCCGACCGGTTATGCGATCAATCCAGCCCGTGACCTTGGACCGCGCATCGCGCATTTTGTCTTGCCGATCGCCGGCAAAGGGCATTCGGATTGGCAATATGCCTGGATCCCAATCGTCGGTCCGCTGGTGGGTGGAACTCTCGGGGCGCTGTTTTACCGACTCCTCTGGACGGCTTAACCATTCATTCTCTCACAGCGATGCAATACATCCTCGCATTAGACCAAGGCACCACCAGCTCCCGCGCGATCGTCTTCGATCACGCAGGTTCAATCAAAGCCGTCGCTCAAAAGGAATTTCTCCAGATATTTCCTCAGCCCGGCTGGGTCGAGCACGACCCGAACGAGATCTGGTCGACCCAAATCGGCGTTGCGACGGAAGCAATATCACACGCCGGCATTCGAATTGAGGACATCGCCGGCATCGGCATCACCAACCAGCGCGAGACCACGGTGGTCTGGGATCGAAAAACTGGCGAGCCAATCGCCAATGCTATCGTGTGGCAGGACCGGCGCACGGCTGCCTTTTGCGACCGGCTCAAAGCGGAGGGACTCGAATCCCTCATCCGGGAGAAAACGGGTCTGGTGATCGATGCCTATTTCTCCGGGAGCAAGCTCCGATGGGTGCTGGAAAACGTTCCGGGCGCGCGCGAAAGAGCTGAAGCTGGCGATCTCGCTTTTGGAACGGTCGATTCGTGGCTGGTCTGGAAACTCACAGGGGGAACCCGCCACATCACCGATCCCAGCAACGCGTCGCGGACGATGCTGTTCAACATCCACACGGGCAACTGGGATGACGAACTGCTGAAAATCTTCGGCGTGCCGCGGGCGCTCCTGCCGGAAGTGCGCGCCTCGAGCGAGATCTACGGTGAAACGTCAGGGGTCCTCAGCGGAATTCCGATCGGAGGCATCGCCGGAGATCAGCAGGCAGCCCTCTTCGGGCAGGTCTGCATTCAGCCTGGGATGGTCAAGAACACCTACGGCACCGGTTGCTTCATGCTCATGAACACCGGAACGAAGGTTGTCGCGTCAACCAACAATTTGCTCACGACGGTTGCCTGGCGAATCGACGGCCAGACAACCTACGCGCTGGAGGGAAGTATTTTCATAGCCGGCGCGGTGGTCCAGTGGTTGCGTGATGGACTCGGCATTATCCGGACCTCCGCGGACGTGGAAGAGCTCGCCTCTCGCGTTCCGGACAACGGCGGGATTTATTTGGTGCCGGCATTCGCCGGATTGGGCGCCCCCCATTGGGATCAGTACGCCCGGGGTCTCATCGTCGGCATCACCCGCGGGACAACCGCCGCACATATCGCGCGGGCGGCGCTCGAAGGCATCGCCTATCAGGTTTGCGATGTTCTGACCGCCATGGAAGCCGATTCTGGTATCAAGCTGAAAGAACTCCGCGTAGACGGGGGGGCGTCCGGCAACAAACTGTTAATGCAGTTCCAGGCCGACCTGCTTGGCGTGCCGGTGGTGCAGCCGAAAGTCTCGGAGACTACCGCGCTCGGGGCCGCATACTTGGCCGGTCTGGCAGTAGGTTATTGGAAGGATCAAACCACGATTGCAGCTCAATGGGGAGCGGAGCACACGTTCAAGCCGGGGATGAGAAAGAGCACCCGCAGTGGATTGCGCGTCCGCTGGAAGAAAGCGCTCCGAGGCGCCAAAGGCTGGGCCGATAAATGAACGGTTGGAAGTTAAACAATGTCCAGCTCGCCGAAAATTTTCGTCCCATCTTTGCCGGAGGTACCGCCGGAGAGGAGATTTTCCGCGGGGACGGCGTAACCAGGAATAATTCGACTAAGTTGCCCCTGAGTCGCGCCCAGATGATCGCGGATAAGCTTGCCGAGCACGGAACGGTAATCGGTCGCCCGTTTTAGATAGCGGCTGCTGGCCTGGAACATCGACCCGGTTTGCCCCGTCACCCACGGAATCGATTGGCCATTGTAGGCGTCACTCGGACTGCAGCCGAAGACGCCCGAGCCGCTCGAGCTTCGGCCGTAACCTTTGACGCCGCCACCAGCGATAAACATCACTCCCGCCTCGGCGTGGTCTGTCCCGCCCGAATCGTTTTGGATGGTGGTTCGACCGAATTCAGAAAGTGTCACGACTACCAGATTGTTCCAGGCCGCCTTGTCGGCGTATTTAGTGAAGTATTTCTTCAACGCGTAGATCGCCCAGCCGATTCGTTTCTGAAGGTTGGCGTGTGCACCGGTGACGCCGCCCTGGTTATTGTGTGTATCGAAACCACCCAGCTCGGTTCCGGCGACGATCGCCTCCGTCTTATTCAGAACCAATGCGGCATTCTTCAGGTTATTCATGAAACCGTAGGCCCCGGTATCGACCACGTATTTTTGGGCGTTGTTTCCATGGAGCGCGTAGCCACCATTCATGGCACCGGTGGTGGGAAAGAGACGATACGGCGCAGTATCGTTGTCGGTATTGGCATCATCGACGAAGGTGTTTCCACCCTCCGAGAAATCAATCGTTTCAAAAACCGCGAGCGTGCCCATAAGATTGTCAAATTGGAGGCTCAACAGCTCGCGCTCCTTCTTCTCAGGGAAGGGAAATTGATTCGCCACCCGGAGAAAATTATCCGCTTTGGTGTTACCGGGGGTGTTGTTGGGAATGCCGAGCAAGGTATAACGGGTCGGGTCGGTCAGATTGGTCATGGCAGCTTTGGAACCGCGAAGGCTCACCGGCAATGCGGATTGAATCGACACCCCGGATAGCGCTTGCTTGCCAGCCAAACCCGACTCCACCATGGTCCGATAGAAGATTCCTTCCTTGGAAAGATTGTTGTTCGGCGTCCCGGTCTCCCAATAGTTCTGGGAATCAAAGTGCGATCGCGATTGTTTCGGATAGGCGACGCGATGGATTAAAGCCAGTTCGCCAGCGTTGTACACCGGCGCCAAAAACTTCAACGAGGGATGCAATGCCGCGAATCCGTTCCCGAGCCGAATCGCGTTCGCGTAACCAAACGTCGGATCAGTTGGAGCAGAGCTGATTGGAAAATCACACGGGCCCTTTAGAGAATAATCCGTACCCGGGTCGCTGGGGATATAAATGTTGGGCCGGTTGGTCGCGTAGGCGGAATCACCCACCGGAATAACCGAATTCAGCGCGTCATTTGCGCCGCGAAGAAAAATGAACAGAAATTTTTTGCCGTTCAGACCGATGTTGCCTTCCGCCAGCGCCCGCTTCATTACAAACGGAATGTCCACCAGAGTGGACAAGGCCACACCCATTCCAATCTTGAAACTGCGATCCAAAAAACTCCGCCGGGAGATGATATTAAAGTTTTCCATAAAGTTCCTATTGTTCTTGAAAGCGCTGGAGAGTCAGGAGCATGGCGACCATCCCGCGAACGCGGGTTTCGTATGGCGAAGGATTACCCGTCATCGATAAACCGCCGAAAGCGGACGGCGTCACGCCGTCATCAAGGGTGTTGAGAAAATTAACAGCGCTCGTTCGGTAGAGATCCAGATTTGCCTTACCCTCACCCGGATAAAGGATACTTAGAAAGTAATCCACCACCGCTCCGGCGTTGGACCAATCCGCCGCGGGGAGCTTGAGCTTAATCAGCGCAAACGGATCGGCCACGGAGTTGCCAGCGTCGGTGATGGCGTTCCGCTGAGCGGGCGCGGTCAGGAGAGCCTGCACGAAGCGCAGACGCTCGGCAAGCGTTCCGGCGCTAATCCAGCCGCCGGCCGATTCGGTGTAGCCATCCGGTTCAGCGCGGTCAAAAAGATTCATTCCTCCCATCCGATCCAGGGCCTGCCTTTGCCCACTCAGCGAACTCCCATCCGTGTCGGCGGTATAGGTTCCATCGGACTTGCGAGTTCTCAGAACGCGAATCGCGCTCACGACAAATTCGAGCGGAGTCTTTACCTTTTGTAACGATCCACCATGTCCGCGGAATAGTTCGGAATTGAAGATAGTCGTGAGCACCGCGCGAATCTGCCCTTTGGGTGAACTGCTTTCCCAGGCTTGCATGCACAGTTTAACCAATTGTCCTTCGGGAGAGAGATTCGGATCGGTGAAATCGTACCCAATGTAAAAATCATCGTGGACAAACAAACGGCACAATTTGACGCTGATGAACTCTTGCGTGAACGGTTGATTCGCGAGGTGTGCGATAACGCCGTAGCCATCCTGGATTCCATTCGTACCGGTGCGCGCGGGCAGGACGAGTTCATAGCTCTTATCTGCGTAAGGCGGGCCGAAGCGCGCGGGAACGGTCTTGCCTGGAAAAATCGTTTTCGCCGAAGTCTTATGCCGGTCCTGCTTATAGTTGAAGGTCCAGACTCCAACGAGATTCGAAACAGCCGTGGAGCCAGGGGGTGCGCCGGGGATAACATTCTTGGTTCGCAGTGCAAGCGGATTGAACTCGTTGGGAGCGTCCACAATGTTAGCCGACCAGCCAGTCCAGGCGCGCGACATAACGGTGATGTCATTTTGGTCATAGCCATTGTCGACACCGAAGGTAAAAAGCTCCAACAACTCGCGCGCATAATTTTCGTTGGCAATGTTCTGGCCGTCTCCGCGGCTGTTTACCGTATCCAGGTAAATAATCATGGCAGGACTTTCGGCGCTGATGAGCAACAAATCTTTGAAGGTGCATTTTGGATTCAGCAGAGCCTGGCGCCACTTTCGGTTTTCTTTGAACTCCATTTGAGTCGCCAACTGCCCGATTTGATTCCCGTCATTGTAGTAAGTGTCAAAATACTCACGCGATTTGGAATACTGCGTTACGAAATGGTTCTCCAGGAACTGGTCGAGGATCTCGAGCAGTTGTTTCTGGGAGCGGACGGCATGCAAAATATGCCAGGCACGCAAATCATCGATCGGTGCGGAACCATTATCCAGCCGAGCCAGGAGCGAGCCCGGGGAACTGGTAATCCCACTGCCAGAAAGCCGGATCGTCAAACTTGTCAGCTTGTTTGTGCCGGGCAAATACCAGTAACTCAAGGTGTATTGCTGAGAGGCAGCCAGAGTTGGTTTGATGTCTTGCCAAATGGCAGACGCCCGCGTGGTGCCACCCACATTGGCCATCAAATGCAGGCTAGAATTTCCAGAATGCCTCGTTTCCGTGGAAACGGCGGAATCAATATGGTTACTCGATATCGTCCAATCGTTTGTCTTCAGCGGCAGTTCGAAATCACCATTGCGAAGCAGGTTTGAACCAGCTTCGGGAACAATGCCGGCGACTAACTTGATATCGTCGATGTGCCCTTCGCCCGCGGAATTGAGATAAATGTAGAGTGTCGAACTTGAACCGGTTCCCGTCGCGGTGACATATTGCCATCCACCGTTCGTTACCACGGTATCGATGTCCAGGTTCTCCTGGATTAACTCGGGAGCAAGTTGTTCCTCGATGTAAGCTTGCGCTCCCATGACCTTGACTCGCTCGATTTCGTCGGGGGTAGATCCATACGCCAGACGATTCAGGATGGTGCAAAGCAGCAGATCGTTTGCACTCATCGGCACCACCTGCAAACGATAGAACCCGATCGAGCCGATCAGCGGCGCTGTCCAATCGTCGCCCGCCACCGTTCCCGAAGAATCTTCGGTGAACGGTCCGAGAAGATTATCACTATGCGAAATCTTGTACTGCACCGCGGCCGGGTAAGGATTCCATTGGATTCGCTTCTGGAAATTGACAATTGACGCGCTGTTGATAACTGGCTGCCCAGGATCTTCGGCGAAAACATTGCTCTGCCAAAGGACTCCGGTTGACAGCGCCAACAGGGATAAAAACAACCTCTTGTAAAACATAAACCTCACTTCTTCGGAATGGTTACCCAATCATGATCCACTCAGGTTAGCACTACATATGCCGTGGGGCAAACTGCCTGGCGGGAAGCGACTCCTGTGAAGCTATCGATGATGCCATCGAGTTGTCTTCCTATTAGAACGTCGTGCCGACAGCGGTTCGCGGAATTCACGCATTGTGAGTGGAAATCACGCCCCAGCGGTTGAAAGGCAAGTCTCACTCACTCCCCCGCC
>JBDTOW010000192.1:0-7129 GCA_039933075.1 Verrucomicrobiota bacterium
ATCCATCTCGGCTCCCGCGATTTGCTTGGCGATACTGGGTGTGCTTTCTTGGGACCATGGTTTTCCAGGCAGAAGTAAGAGGATGGCTGAGACTCGCCTTCCTAATGTTCAGCATCGAGCTTGCTCAGCCGGCCGTGTCCGGTCTGCTCGGCTTATCATTCGAGCCAGGCTCGGGAGCGGACGATGTCGTCCACGCACTGCTGCTGGCAGGGTTAATGCGTTTGGCGCCGCCGAAAATCCTTGAGAACGGACGCGTGAGTCTCAGTTTGATTGTTCCAGTCAATGAAGCGATCACCCTGGAACGCTCCGCCGATCTGACCCGATGGCAATCTTTGCTCACGACGACAGCGACAACCAATCGAGTGGAAGTTCTGGATCCTGATCCGCCCGGAGACGCTGCGCGCTTCTACCGCCTTCGGCGTGGCAGCTTCTAAATTTAACACGTCCTCGCCTTCAACTCTCCATGCTCTTGCTCTTGCTCATCCGGAAATAGGAATGAGTGTCTCCAGTGCCGGCATGGCGTCCTCTCGTGCCAATCGTGGTCGCCAATCTATCGCGGTCTGGAGTAGCTCCGTCATATCATAACTCCGTTTGGAGCAGTAAAGGTCTCGTCGACGATGTTGCCGGTGTTGCGTGTATGAGCGGGCTCAAACACAAGAACCTCCGTCTCGGCATCCGCCGTCGTGCGATGCTCGACGCCACGAGGAACGACACAAAACTCACCGGCCTGCAAGATCACGCGGCGGTCGCGAAACTCAATTGTCATCTGACCGCGCCAGACCAAGAACATCTCATCCTCGTGCTCGTGATGATGCCACGGAAAAATGCCGGCGAACTTCACAAGCTTGAGTTCTTGACCGTTCAACTGTGCAACAACCTTAGGTCGCCAGTGCTCGTGAATCGCGGCAAACTTCTCATCTAACGAGGCTTTGTTCATGACATCCCGATTTGGGCTTCGTGGTCTAGAACTCAGGGTCTTCGTCGAGGCGGCTGGTGTCGAATCCCAGAATATTCTGGCTCCAGCGAAAGGCTCGCGCGTTCGACGTCACATACGGCGCGATGGCGTCGGCGAATTTCTCGCCGGCGGCTATTCCGTAAATCGGTTCGGCCCCGGCCAACTTCGCCAGAAGAGAGCCGTCCTCGATAATTCCACCTACCATTCGCGCCAGGAATTCCGGACTGATTGGGGGCACGAGGATATTTCCGTGATTGCCCATGACGGTCTCGGGCCGGTCTGTGTTGAAGCGAATCGTCAGGCAGGGCTTTCCAAGCAGGTTCATGTCCTCCTGAACGCCGCCACTGTCCGTCCAGGCAGCCAGGCAATGTGCTGAATCATAGAACTCCACCACGTGGCCATAGGCGGGCCAAACGTCCGTGGCGAGAAAATTTGAGCGCTGGGAAAGTTTCTCCAGCCGTTCGGTTAACTGCCAGCGTTCGATCGCGTGTTTGGTCGCGTTCATCAGAACAAAATTAACTTTGTGGCCGCGGCCCACGATCTCCTCCAGGGCGCCAACGATCGCGGTGAACCGCCGTTGACTGAGGTTTTCTTTGCGATGAATGTCGAGCCGGATCCATTCGCCATCTGCCAGCGCCGGATAAATGGCGAAGATACTCTCCAGCATCTTTTCCTTTCGCTTCAATTCCAGCGCGTCAACCACGACGCCACCCGTCACGTGAATGTGATCCGCGGGGTAACCTTCGCGGAGCAGATTCTGCCGGTTGATTTCGACGGGTGCCATGTGATGTTCGCAACCCGCCGCGGACACAAACGTATCCCATTGCTCAGGGAACGGCTCGGTGCGCAAGAGACTCCACGGACCGTGCCATTGACCCGTCATGAAATCTTTCAAAGGGATGTCGAGCGACATATTTTTGAACACCTCCGGAGCCATCGAGCGCAGACCCGCCTCATTTTGGATCGATTTCTCGCGGCGGGTGAACATCCAGGCGGCTGGGACAATGGGACAGAGGATAGTGTCTCCGTTCACCACAGGAACGACGGTGACGGAAGACCAATTATCGCGCAGCCAGCGAGCGAGCCGGGAAACTTTGAAGAACATTTCGCCGGATTTTTGGGCCAGGTCGCCGCGAAGCTGAAGGTTAACGCCGACGTGCGGCGTGAAACTGAATTCTTCGAGCCCAAACGTCAGGACGGAGTCGTAATGCTGGTTGGCATCAATCACGAACAAGGGAATACCCCGTCGGAGACAAGCCTGCACCGCGCCGTAGACCTTGTTGAAACACGGCTTCGTACCGACGACAAAGGCGAGCACCCAGGCATGTCTGGCCTTCCCTTCCTCCATCGCCTTGCCGATAATTTCCCTGTTCAAACTCACCGGCAGGCAGGCCGGAGTAAAATCGGTCAGCTCGGTCCACTTGTTCGCAATGTTCATAGGTTCATTTTACCCAGTGCGGCTGGAAGCGATGGCGGACCTTCCGCCAGAATTGTTCGCGCGGTCCCAGCGGTTTTTCATCGCGCGGCAAATTGGGCAGCTCGGCTTTGGGTTTCACCGGGATTAATTTTTTGGCGGCATCAATACAAAACGAATTGTGATAAATTATCACACCATCGAGATGGGTCACGGTGGGCCAGCCACGAATCCGCTTTGGCGCGAGGAATGCGCGGTAGTTGTATTGGCTTGGAAGCAGGATTAGCCGATCGTAATAAAGCGTGAGCAAGACTTCGTTCAGCGTGAGTTGATCCTCCACGCTCCGGAAGCAATCGCGTCCTCGTTTTACGATCGCTTCGCGCATTCGAAGCGAAGCGGGAAGATGCCAAAAGGTGACACCGGCGTTGATATAGGTGCTCGTGTAGCCTTGTCCGGCCAGGTATCGCGATCCGGCATGCTCGACACTTGCGGCCGCCGCTGCACCGTGGAGCAAATCTGAGAAAACGGGAAGCGGCTGCAGGCACAGCACATCGGAATTGTCGACGATCAGTGCATATTCGGCGTCCAGCTTGTCGACAAACAGAAAGCGTCGGTAATAGATATCCCGCATTTCATTCGAGAAAGATGGATCGGGTGGTTCCAGATGATAGCGGATCCCAGGGACCTGACGCTCCGGCAACTTTTCCCCAATGATAAAAGCGTGAAGCTCCGCCAGGGGATTTTGGGCGAAACTCGTAAAAGTCTTGTCCAGCCGCTCGGCGAACTTGCCGGTGGCTACGGTGACAACGACCTGTCGGGCGCTTGGCATAATGGCAACAGCTAAAAACTAAGTGGCCATGAACACTAGGCAGCACGCTGGGCGATGGCGAGCCAAGACTCGGCAGCCGGTTCCAGGAACACCGGAGTTTCGCAGGCTAAGAGCCCGTTATGTCCGTTTCCGAAATCAAAATGTCGCCGCGTTGCGGCATCCCCGCGCAGCGCAGATTTGTAATCTGCCGTATCGCCGATTTGTAATCGGCAGAGCGTCCAAGAGTTCGAGCGTGATGGCACTTGCCAACGAGCCGCAGAATGCAATTCTGCGATACAGCAGATTACAAATCTGCGCTACGCCAAGCACATACATGCGGCACGCAACGAGTGTCGTCGCACCCTAATTCCTCGCACAGTTTTTTCCGTCCACTCTGCGTGGGCGGGGAAAGCGCAGCGCGCTGTCCGGCGCGCTGTCTCGACCGGGTTCGGCTCTTGGTTTTCTTTAGCGGGATGCGGCTGCTAATTGTGCACGAAAATGATTTTGCTGCCTTGCGGCTCGAAATTGACAGCGATTCGTCTCAGATCGGCGAGCGCCTTCGTGATGGCTTCGTGGTGCTCCTGGGGTGAGTAAAACATAAGGAATCCACCGGTCCCGGCGCCGAGCAATTTACCGCCGATGGCTCCATGACGGCGGGCCTTCGCGTACCAGTCGTCAATTTGGCTACTGCTGATTTGATTCGTGATGCTCTTTTTGAGCAGCCAGTTCTCGTGAATGATTTCGCCGAAGGCCTGGAGGTTATTATTTTGTAACTCAGCTTTGAGTTGGTGGGCAAGCTTGACCATTCTTCGCAGGACTCGCTGGGTGCTCTTCTCGGCGGCAATCGTCTCTTGTTTGTGCTTGAGAATCGTCGATGCACTGCGAGTGATGCCCGTGTAGAAAATCAAGATGTTCTTTTGCAGTTCCTGGAGAGTCTCTGGCTTGCAGAGGATCGGTTCCAGGGAAACCGAGTCATCCGGGTAGAATTGAATAAAATTAAATCCACCGAAAGCCGCCGCGTATTGGTCTTGCTTGCCGATCGGTTCACCGCAGCGCTCAATCTCGATCTCGCAACTCTCACGCGCCAGTTGTTCGGCCGAGCGATACTGACATTGGTAGGCGTACAAAGCATGCAGGAGGCCCACTATGAAGGAGCTGGAGGATCCTAACCCGGAACCCTTGGAGGGAATATCAGCGATGGAGGTAATTTCAATGCCACCCTCGAGATTGAGTTTCCTTAACGCTTCGCGCACGAGCGGGTGTTTGATCTTCGCGACCGACCTGGCTTCCTCGGTTCGCGAGTAGCTTACACGGATCCGATCGTCGAATTTTTTGTTCACCGTAATGTAAACGTACTTGTTGATGGCAGTCGAAACGACCGCGCCGGGGAACCTTCGATAAAACGCGGGCAAATCGCTGCCCCCACCGACGAAGCTCATCCTTAAAGGGGTGCGGCTGATGATCATGCTTTGGCGTGCTGCTGTTCCAGGATGAAATGGACGGCTTGATTTAGATTGTCGAATACAAAATCCGGCTTGGCGCTGTATTTGCCGTCACCGCCCGCGTATCCGGTTCGCACAAGAATCGATTTTAGCCCGGCGTTCCTGGCAGTTTCGATGTCGGTGGTGCTGTCCCCGACTAACCATGAAGCCGAGAGATCCAGGTTCAAGTCGTGGACAGCTTGCACAACCAACCCGGGCTTGGGCTTGCGACACGCGCACTCGATCTTCAATTCAGCACGCTCCCCGGCGAAGCCCCTCTCCGGATGATGCGGGCAATAGTAAATGCGGTCGAGAAATGCATGGTCTTTGCCCAGGAGCGTTTCGAGTTTGTTGTGAACAGCGCGAATGTCGATCTCAGCGCAAAATCCTTTCGCAACCACCGGTTGATTGGTAATGACGATGGCGCGAATGCCAGAGTGATTGAGATGTTGGATGGCGTCGGCAACACCGGGCAGCAGCTCCAACTGAGCGGGCGAAATCAGGCCATTGACCTCCTTGTTCAGCGTCCCATCGCGGTCCAAAAACACGGCTGGCTGCGCTGTGCTCAGGGAGCTTCGCTGCACGACACCCGAGAAGTATTCGGCGCAGACACGGTCATAGCGCTGCGGGGTGCCAATGTCCTTTATGTATTCCGGGCTTTGGTAGCCCAGTAGCCGGCAACCGCGACTCAACATTGCCGGGAACAAATCTCGTCCAAAGTCCATTGGGCGAACATCGGTGCTCCACGGTAACAGGGCGCGTTTTCGCACCACGTACAATGCGGCGTTGACAAGGTTTTGGAAAAAGCGTTCCGCGGAATGAGGACGGTTATGGAACGCCGTAATCCATCCTTCGTCATTCACTTCAACCAAATCCGAATCAAGCGGATGATCGTTTGGATGCAAAAACAAGGTCGCATCCGCTCCCGTGCGCTCGTGAATCGACACGAAGCGCTCCAAGTCAACATTCACCATCTCGTCGCCGTACATGACGACGAACTCATCTGCCAAGCGAGGAAAAGCAGCGAGAACGGCGCCAGCAGTGCCAAGCGGCGCTCTTTCGATTTCGTAGGTTATGGAAACTCCCCACCGGGCTCCACCCTCGAAATAACTCGTGATCGCCTCGGCCCGATAACCCGCTAAAATCAAGATGTCCGAGAAACCATAATGACGCGCCAATTCGATTTGATGTTCCAGCAGGGGCTTGTCTCCAATCCGAATCATCGGCTTCGGCAATTCACCCAGGCGATCCTTGATTCGCGTCCCCTCACCCCCCGCTAAGATGACCATCTGTTTCATCCAGCCAATTCTTTTGCGATCTCTTTGATGGCACGATCCACGGCTTCAGTGGAACGTAGTTTCGGCAGCCAGCCGAGCTGCCGAAGTTTGTTGATTGAGTAGGTGAATTTCGGCACGTCGCCAGGCCAGCCTTTGGCGCCACCTGTGTATCTTATGGTGGCTTTCGGACTTATCTCGCCCACCACAGCTTCCGCGATGTATTTTACTGTCGTCGAAGTTCCGTCGGTCCCGATATTGAAGCAATTCAACCGCACAGCCGCGTTAGCTACGATAAAGACCATGGCGTCGACCAGATCGGACACGTGGAAATACGGTTTGTCTTGAAAGCCATCGCCAAGGACTTCCAGTTCCTTGGAATTGGTTTGAAGCTTTTTTATGAAATCGTAAATGACGCCATGAGTCGAGTGACTCCCCACCACATTGGGGAAGCGGAAGATCCAGGCTCGTTCCAGAAACGTCTCGAGAGCCGCCGAAATGCACCCCTCCGAAGCGAGTTTCATCGCCCCGTAATTTGAGATCGGCTGCAGCGGTCCGGAGTCTTCAGTCAATGTGGCTGGATGATTCCCATAAATTGCGGAACTCGAGGCAAAAGCCAGCTTCCGGATGTCAAGGCGCTTCATCAACTTGAGCACATTGAAGGTTGTCATAAACGTGGAGCGGAGATCCACTTCGGGATCGGCGGTTCCCGCCCGGATGTCTGAATTCGCCGCCATGTGCCACACGAGATCAATCGGGTTCGGTCCAGCGGCGGTCCGCAAATGCTTCAAACAACTGCTGTAATCGTTGACGTCTTCTTCGATGAAGCTAAAGTCGGGACTGTGAAATGCCTGAACCAAATGAGCCCGCTTTCCCAGAAGCAGGTTGTCGATGCCAATTACCTTATGCCCGAGTGCCAGCAAACGATCGGCAAGATGGCTGCCGATAAATCCGGCCGCTCCGGTCACGACACAGATTTCGCGTTTCATAAAAGCTCGCCGAGATGCAAACGGTCAACCAGGTGTTTGTCAATTTATTACCCGTTCAGACTGCCGTCAGCGCCGGTAATCGGCCGCTCTCGGACAGTCTTTGCCGGCCCGCGATTCTCTTCTCGGAACTCCGGCTGCAGTTCTCAGTTTGACTTCGGAGCGCCTGAAGGCGGGACTCCGAATCCAATAAGCTGCCGTCGAAGGTCGT
>JBDTOW010000193.1:0-7105 GCA_039933075.1 Verrucomicrobiota bacterium
TTTTTCAACGGCCTCGTCGCCGGCGGCGAGCAGGTCGCCAACGCTGGTCTCTTCCGCAAAACCGCCGGTGCAGGCGGAACTGCCATCGGCATCGCCTTCAGCAATACGGGCACGGTGGAGGTCCGGTCGGGCTCGCTCAATTTCTACGGCGGTGGGGAGCACACGGGTGATTTCACCGTGGCAGCCGGCGCGAATCTTAACCTCGGGGGAGGCGTTCATAATCTTGCCGACGTCACGATTACCGGCGCGGGCACCTTCTCCGTCGGCGGCGGCACCGCCAACTTCACTGGAACGCTCGATGGCTCCGGCACGTTGAGTGTCTCGGGGGGGACGGCCAACTTCAATGTCAGCGGAGCGATTACGCTCGCCGGGTTGACTATCAGAGCCGGTATTCTCGGCGGAAGCAACGACTTCGCCGTGAATGGCGTGATGAACTTTGCCGGTGGTGAAATCACTGGATCGGGAAGCATTACCGCCAACGGTGGCCTGGTTCTCTCCAGCGCGGACTCCAAGGTGTTGACGGGACGCACGCTGGTTAACGCGGCGGCGGCGACCTGGAGCGGCGGTGGGATTTATTTAGCCAGCGGTGCTGTGTTGTCCAACGCCGCCACCGGGACGTTCGACTGCGAATACGATGGAGGTATGATATTCGGTGGCGGCTCCGCGCCAGCCGTCGCCAATGCCGGCCTCTTTCGTAAATCCGCCGGCGCGGGCGGAACTGCCATCGGCATCGCGTTCAACAATACGGGCACGGTGGAGGTGCGAAGCGGTTCGTTGGACTTCAATGGCGGCTTCGTCCAGACCGCCGGGCTAACTTTATTGGAGGGCGGTGACCTCAGCGGATTCCAGCCATTCCAGTTTCTCGGCGGTGTGCTTGCAGGGAACGGAACGGTCTTCGGCAGCGTCACCAACAACGGCGTTGTCAGCCCCGGCGCGTCACCCGGCCGGCTCATCATCAGAGACGACTACACGCAAACCGCCAACGGCGCGTTAAACATTGAACTTGCGGGCGTTTCCCCAGGAGTCACTTTCGACCAGCTTATCGTCTCGAACGCCGTGACTTTGGCCGGAGCGCTAAACGTGACGCTGCCAAATGGATTTTATCCCGCGCCGGATTTCATTTTCACGAATGTGATCAGGGCCGCGTCAAGCGCCGGGGCTTTCTCCACGTTCAACTACCCCACGAACATCATTGGCCTCCAAATCAATTATGGCGTGACCAACGTGGACATCGAGGTGATCAACACGCTGCCGAATCTTCCCGCGCTTAGCGATCGCACGATGGATGAACTGACGCTGCTCAGCTTCAACGTCGGCGCGACCGATGCCGATTCACCAACCCAAACGGTCGCATACCACCTCACCAATTCTCCCGCCGGCGCGAGTATTGATTCCTCCGGTTTGCTCACCTGGACTCCCACCGAAACGCAGGGTCCGGGCACGAACGAAATCATCGTCGTCGTGACCGACAACGGCGCTCCGAACTTGACCGTGACGCAGTCGTTCCAAGTGGTGGTGAATGAAATAAATGTGGCGCCGACGCTGACTTTGCCGGCAAACCAAACGATCCCAGAGTTAACTACGCTGAACGTCTCTGCCTCAGCCACGGATACGGACAAGCCGGCCAATCCCCTCACTTTCGGCCTCATCTCGCCTCCAGACGGAATGACGATTAATGTGAACAACGGCGCGATCTCGTGGACGCCGACCGAAGCGCAAGGCTCGAACACTTACACTATTTCCGTGTTCGTCGCGGACACAAATGCAACTGCGATCAATGCGAAAGAACTGGGCCTCACCAACACATTCACTGTAATCGTCAACGAAGTGAACGTGGCGCCCGTGCTAACCGTCCCGTCAAATGCGACGTCCCATGCTGGAGTGATTTATTCCAATAATGCTATCGCCAAGGATGTGGACCTCCCGGCGAACGCGCTCACCTTCTCGCTTGTCTCAGGACCTGCAGGACTTACCACCAGTTCGAGCGGGCAGATTGTCTGGCCCACGGCCAACGCTGCTCCCGGCGATTATGCTGTCGATATCCGTGTCTTCGATAATGGCATCCCCAGCCTTGGCGCCACTCAAAGCTTCACACTCACGGTAGTGGCAGCGCCATTCCTCACCATTCAGAACGCCGCTAACACGAACACGCTCACCTGGACGACGGTCGATGGGACCAGTTACCGCGTTCAGTTCAAAGATGATCTAACCATGGATGAGTGGAACGACCTTGCTGGCGACACCGCGGCCACCGGCGCGACAGCCAGCGTGGGGGACGGTTCACTTTCCGCGAACATCAATCGCTTCTATCGCATCCGTGTGCTGCCGTAGTCGTCCAGGCGGTCTGCATTCAGAAGTCTGTTGTCCTGAAAAGGAAAAGGGGTCACCCATTATTGCGATGTTGCCCCAATTCATTCTTCTCTCAACCCGATCATTTCAATCAGGCGCCTCCCCCACCATGACCACCTTCATCTCTTGCGCTCCTGGAGGAACGTCAGCCTGCTGGGTCTTGCCGCCTGGCCAGCGCACCCACACTGCCGTAGGTGGTTCGGGTGTGCCGAGCACTTGCACCGCGCTGTCTTGCGACCAATAACCGCAACCGGCATGAATCTCTCTCAGTGGTCCGGCTCGTTGGCCGAACACCAGCCGCACCTGCGCCCCCATTCCCGCCGGATTGCCTGCGGGGCCCTGCAATCGCATCCGCAAACCCGGCCTCGCCCCGGTGTTGTGATACAGCTTCGTCGCGGCGCCGTTCTGCGCCACCACGAGATCGATTCGCCCATCGCCATCATAATCGCACAACGCCGTTCCCCGTTGCTCCCCATACACCTTCACACCGCTTGCCTGGCCACTCACCGCCTGGAAACTTCCGTTTCCATTGCCGCGCAACCACAGCCCCCGGCCCGCATCACATCGCGTGCTGTCCACCGATACCGCAAAAAAATTCTGACTCAGGAAAATATCCTCGCAGCCGTCGCCGTTGTAGTCTCCCACGCAGACGCCGAAGGCCGGGCTGAATTGCGCCTCGGCCGGCAACGGCTGCGCCACAAAATTCATTCCGCGATTCAGAAACACCGTCGAGGTCAGCGTGTTGGCTTGCACGACCTGTGCCGCTTTCAGTCGTTCTCCAAACATCTCAGGCACGCTTGCCTTGCCGTAGGACGCGAAGGTCGGCTGCTTCTCACGCACGAACGGGAGGGCAGCCAACATCACATTGAACGCGCGCTCCGGCACCTCCTGGTGCATCCGCTCGTCGTAGAAGGCTTCCACCATATCCACCGTGCCGTCGCCATCCAAATCACCATAGTAAATCTTGCGCGGGTGCTCTCCGGTGGCGCGATACTTACTGTTCTGCCCCCAGTTGCTGGCCACGATGTCCAGGCGGCTGTCTCCGTCGAAATCCCCCACGCTCACCCCGTTCCACCAGCCGGTGTATTGATCCATGCCCAGCTCTTTCGTCATTTCTTTAAATCGTCCACGCTCGTTGTGGAACACCCGAACCGGTCCCCAATCGCACGCCAGAATCAGTTCAGGAAAGCCATCCCCATCCAGATCACTCAGCACCGTTCCGCTCACCAACCCTACCTTTTCTAAGAGGCGGCTGTTCGCCTCGTCCAGCGCCCACTTGCCGTGCGCCCCGCGATACACTCGAGTGCTCGCCGGCGCAGGATATTTCCCTCCGATCACCCGTCCTGCTACCACCAGGTCCAGTTCCCCGTCCCCGTCGATATCCCCTAACACCACCGGCCCTGCGCTCGACTCGTCACCCATCACCGCATCCACCACCGTCCCCTTCCGCAAATCATACTCCCGCACGCTCCCTCCCACTTCCAGCCCGTCCTCGTAGTTCGCCGAACCCACCAGGATCCTCCCCCTTCCCACCGCCACCACCCCCGTCTGATCTCGCGTCACCGCTTTCGCCAATGCCCCGTTCGTCATCCGCTCGAATCCTCCTTGCCCATCGTTTCGATACACGGCCAGTTGCCCTCCTTTGCCGCTCCCAATGATCAAATCATCCCACCCGTCCCCGTCGAGGTCGCTCCAGGCCACCCCGGGTCCTAGTTGGCTCAGCTTGCGCGGCAACAGCGGCTGCCGCGCATAATCATCAAAGAATTCCTCCTGATGAGCATGCCCAAGCAACGCGCTCTCATCGCTGAACACCGGCTGGATTTCGCGAGGTGGTTCCTTCTGCACCGCTTCTGCCCCCGCCTCCTCGATCTCGTAAATCCGATTGGCCTTCACCCCCGTCACCACGCTCCGCTTCCCGCTGCGCCACTTCACCTCCAATCGCATCACGTTCGTCGCGCTCCCCGCCGCAAACACCCGCTGCGCGTCATCACTCGATAAATATCTCCCGCCACAGATCATCTCCTGGCTTTGCATCGGCACCGCGCCCCCATACAACCAAATCTTCGATCCAATCCCCCGCGTATTCCCGCCCACTCCTTTCAAACGCACCGCCACCCTTCCCGCGTTGCTCGCGTTCCGATACAATCCCGCTGCCCCGTTCAAATTGTTCACCACCACATCCAGGTCCCCGTCGTTGTCCAAATCCGCCAACGCCATCCCGTGCGATACACCCACCTCGTCGAAACTCCATTGATGGCTCCTGTCCTCGAACGTCAAATCGCCGCGATTACGAAAGACCATCTTCGGTTGAGATAATCCCGGATACATAAGTAGTTTTTTGGGAATGTCTTCGCGGCGCCAAGGTCCTTTCGCGACGATTCTGGCCTCAGCATCTTGATCTTGCAGATCGAACAAATTGCCCGTGGACGCCAACAAATCCTCGTAGCCATCCAAGTCCACATCAAGGAACAGAACGGACCAGGTCCACTCAGAGGCTGCAAGCCCGGCGTACCACGCGACCTCCGCGTAGGTTCCGTCCCCGCGGTTCAGATGCAGTGTATTGCGGTCAAATTGCGGTCGGTCCTCGAAAACACCGATCTTCGACGAATAAGGAGCCGCTCCGGCAGACTGCATCAGGCGCCTCGAATGACGCAAACTCAGCATGTCAGCCGCGAAAACCTCGTCCCATCCATCGCGGTTTACATCTGCGAAATCCACGGTCATCGAGAAAGTGGACATGTTGCGCAACGCCAAACGAGGCAGGGCGCGAAAGCGACCGTGCCCATCATTCAACCACACGCGGTCCGGGCTATGGAAATCGTTGCACACATAAAGATCCGGTGCGCCATCACCGTTCTGGTCGCGGAACATGGCGGACAAACCCCAATCGAATGCCGGCTTGGGAAACGGTTTGCCGTCCTCATCCAAAAAGATTCCATTGGTCCATGACTGCGCAATGAAATGATGGCCGCCATCGTTGCGATAGAGGAGGTCCGCCTCACCGTGTTCGAGCACGTGACCTTCGGGTGTGTACTCGAGGCGATCCCCATCCTCGGGCCGGATCATGCGCCGGCCAGCGACATTGAGCACGGCAAAGCCCGTCGAACGAATCGTCGTGGTGCGATAGTTGGCAACGTACAAATCCAGATATCCATCGCCGTCAATGTCCCCCAGCGTGCTGGTCATGGCTCCGTAGCCACGCACTAAGCCACTCGGGATCACCTCGGTGAACGCACCCTGGCCGTCGTTCACAAAGAGGCGCGTGCCTGCGCCAATCCCGTTGACCAACAGGTCCAGGTCGCCGTCACCGTCGATGTCCGCCATGGTCGCGCCCGTGGAGTATTGACCTGCGCAAGCGACGCCCGCGCTGGCGGTAAGGTTGGTGAAGCGCATTGTTGCCTTCAAGGCCGCAAACATAAATGTCGCACCAACCGTCACCATCAATGTCACCGAGCGCGACACCGGAGCCATTAAGGCGAATCTGGTTTTCTGCCGCCTTCGCTTCACTGAGCGCGTTCGTGAAGTCAAGGCCGGTCACTTTCGGCGGCAGCAACGAAAAACCCGCGTGCCCCGCTCGAGGGACCGCCAATTCCCGGAACCGACAGCCGTTCTCTTGCTGCCAGTTTTCAACTGCGCGGGCCCATGGCGCCGATGTTAGCAGCATTGCCACGCAACTAGACAAGGCGAGTGCAGCAAGCGGAAGGCCCCGGTGCCGTCCGGGCTCCCGAGGGGTTGAAACGAGAGTATTGCTCACAAAGGCTCCAAAGCTCATCGACTCGTGTTCTCCAGGATCATGATCGAGACCCGATTGGTTGCCCAACCATTCCGCACTTCATCCGGTATGTAAGTTGTCCGAGGCCCTTCGGGAAATGAGCCCAGCACGATATCCGGATCGCCGTCGCCGTCCAGGTCGGCCACATCCATCACCAGCCACCGCCCTTGGCGCGTCTCGGGCAGGACGAACGGCTGGAAGCGTCCCCCGCCGTCGTTCCGCAGGTAGACGAACCCTTCGTCCGGGTATTTTTCGTAGTCGGGGAACCAGGAAATCGCCGCGATATCCAGGTCTCCGTCGCCGTCGAAGTCTGCGGCGAACACGCCGTAGGCGCCATTCATCGGATAGAACCACCTCTCGGTGAAGTGCCCATGCCCGTCACCGCGATACAGTCGAAGGCCATGGTAGGCCTTCGGCTTGGACTTGTAGTCCCCGTTGTCACCGTTGGCGATCAGGAGATCGAGTTGGCCGTCGCCGTCGAAATCCAGTATCTGCCAAGCCGCGCAGCCATGCGCCGGGGAAAATTGGAGCACCGGGGTTTCCACGAAATTAGTCCCGCGATTGTAAAATATCTCCACGCCTTCCCGCGCCTGGGCGCGCAGCACCATGATGTCCGGCCGGCCATCTCCATCCCAATCGTGAACGTAGGATCGGATCGATCCGGCGCCGGTGAGCACGACATGTTCGGTGTATTGGTCGTTTCCCAGATTCTCGAACCAGGAAAGCTTTCCCAGACTATTGCCGAAACCGGATACCACCAGGTCTGCCCGCCCGTCGCCATTGAGATCCGCAACCGCCGTGTGCGCCGCCCGCGGCAACCCGCGGAGGAGCCGCCTGGTTTCGGGAATGCCTTTGTCAAAGGACAGACTCCATACCTGCCCGGCCAGCTCGTCAGAAGGACGTGTGCGACCGACCAAGGTCACGACTAGCTTCGTCGGTTGAAACGAGAGACTGACGGGCGCGCTGTCCACCGCGACCGAGTGG
>JBDTOW010000194.1:0-7105 GCA_039933075.1 Verrucomicrobiota bacterium
GCGCCGCCGGCACGATGACTTTTCCCTCCGAGTTCATGCTCGTGGCGGCGATGAATCCGACGCCCGACGGCAAGATGCCGGGCGAATCGCGCAGTTCGCCGCGCGAAATCCAAAATTATCTGGGGCGCATTTCTGGTCCGTTGCTGGATCGCATCGATTTGCACGTTGAGGTGCCCGCGGTAAAGTTCCGTGAAATTACCAGCGAAGGCACCGGCGAGAGCTCAGCGCAAATCCGGGAGCGCGTGATTGGCGCGCGGCGGCGTCAACAGGAGCGGTTCTCGGCCAAGAGGAACATCACGTGCAATGCCCGGATGGGAACCCGCGAATTGAAGACGCACTGCGCGCTGGATGAAGCGACAAAGGAATTGCTGAAGTTCGCGATGACCGATTTGAATCTGAGCGCCCGCGCCTACGATCGAATCCTTAAAGTAGCCCGCACCATCGCCGACCTCGCCGGCACGGAGAACATAACGTCCGACCACATCGGCGAGGCGATCCAGTATCGGTCCCTGGATCGGCAGTTGTGGACGTGAAGCATGCTCCCGAACCGTTAGAGTTCACTATTGACGGCCAGTGGTCATTGGTTCTGAATCAGGCACCGCACACGCCACGATGAACGAACCTCCAATTATCCCACCAATCAGTCCTCCAGCCCAAGTATTCAAAGACCGGCACACCGGCCTTATCCTGTTTGGCGTTCTGGAGATTTTGTTGGGATGCTTCTGCGGGTTGATGGTTCCCTTGATGATTTGGGGTCAGGCAATGTCCGCCCGAATGACAAACGCGTCAACGAACTATCGAATGATGCTTCCAGCACTGGTGTTGTACGGAGCGCTGGCGCTGGCGTTCATTTGGCTGGGCGTGGGCTCCATCCGGGCGCGGCGCTGGGCCCGGGCGCTTTTGCTGATTTTCTCGTGGAGCTGGTTGCTGGTAGGCCTGTGCACTTTCGCGCTTTTGCTGGTCTTCTTGCCGCGGATTATTGAAACCGGGCCTGCTGGCGGCCAGCAAATGCCGGCCGCGGCGAAGACAGCAGCCTTGCTGTTTGTTAGCGTGTTCTTCAGTGTGATTTTTTTGATCATTCCAGGCGCGATGGTCCTGTTCTACCGAAGCAAACAGGTAAAGGCGACCTGCGAAGCCCGCAACCCGGTCGCTGGCTGGACGGACGCCTGTCCGTTGCCGGTTCTGGCCATGAGTCTTTGGGTCGGGTGCGGCGCCTTGTCGATGTTGTTGTTGCCGCTGGCTTACAACAGTGTTATTCCATTTTTTGGCGTCCTGATTTCAGGCCTACCGGGAACGGTATTCATCCTGGTCCTTGCGGCGGTGTGGGGCTATGCCGCTTGGGCCGCTTATCGCTTAAACCAAACTGGATGGTGGATTGCCATCGCTACCTTCGGCGTTCTAGCCGTTTCCAACGTGATTACGTTTGCGCAAGTGGACTTGATGGAGATGTATCGCGCGATGGGCTATCCGGAACAACAGATCGAGCAGATCCAGAGGTTCAACTTCCTCGGAAATGAAACCATGATCTGGTGGTCGTTGGCGTTCTTGATCCCTATCTTTGGCTGCCTGATTTATGTAAAGAAATTCTTCCGGCCCGCCCGCGTGAAACCGTGAACGGTGAGTTTACAAGGTGCCTTCCCCTTCTCTGGTTTCCTCCTGCCAATCCGTCTCAATGGGCGCTTTCGTAAAGGCGAACCCATGAGCATCCGCGACCGCTTTGCAAGTCACCTTGCCGTCCATCACGTTTATCCCGCTGACCAAAGCGGGCTGTCGGTGGCAAGCTTCGCTCAGGCCAAGGTCAGCCAGCAACTCGATGTAACGATAGGTCACATTCGTCAGCGCCTGGGTGGCAGTGCGAGCGTAGGCGCCGGGCATGTTGGTGACGCAGTAATGCGTCACGCCCTCGTCGACGAAAACGGGATCGTGATGGGTCGTTGGCCGCGACGTCTCCGCGCAGCCGCCCTGGTCGATCGCGATGTCAACGAGCACGCTGCCCGGGCGCATGCGCCGAAGCATCTCGCGCCGGATCAGCTTCGGCGCTTTCGCGCCCGGCAGCAGGACGGCGCCAACGAGCAAATCGACCGTCGGCAACAATTCCATCAGATGCGCCTCAGTGGAATAGAGTGTGTGGGCGGTGTGCAGCGTAATGTCCAGGAAACGCATTCGCTCCACATCAACTTCCAATATCGTGACGTCCGCGCCGAGACCAGTGGCCATACGCGCAGCGTTGATGCCCGACGCGCCGCCACCCAGGACAACGACTTTGCCAGGCAAAACACCCGGAACGCCGCCCAGCAAAACGCCGCTGCCGCCAAAATGTTTACCCAGGAAATACCCTCCGACCAAAATTGACATGCGCCCGGCGATTTCGCTCATCGGTTCGAGCAACGGCAAGTGACGATTAACTTCGAGGGTCTCATACGCAAGCGCGGTCACGCGTGATTTAAGGAGAGCCTCGGTCAGAGAGCGACTGGCGGCAAGATGAAGATAGGTGAACAGGATTTGACCCGGGCGCAATAGCGGATATTCCGAGGGCTGCGGTTCCTTGACTTTGACGATCAAATCGCCGTTCTCGAAAACGGCTTTGTGGTCGTCAAGCAGTTTGGCGCCAGCTTGTTCGTAGTCGGTGTCGAAATAGCCGGCACCAATGCCGGCGCCGCATTCGACAATCACCTGGTGACCGCGCCGGATTAGTTGGTAAGCAGCCGACGGCAACAAAGCGACACGGTATTCCTGATCTTTGATTTCTTTGGGGACGCCGATGACCATAGTTCGCGGGATATTCAGACAAACCAGCAAAGAGGCAACGAAATTAGAGGGCTATGTTCGGGCGCTGGCCGCTCTCAGACCAGGTTGCCTCGGAAGTTCCGTTCCGCGGGTTGGCGGCGGTTCATCTCTTCACACTGTTTCAGGAAGTTTCGCGCGGATTCATCATGTGGATTGATTCGAAGCGCGGCGCGAAAGGAACGGCAAGCCTCGGAGAATTTACGCAAGTGAAACTGACACAAACCCATTCCTTGCCAGGCACCGAAATGGTCCGGGTTCAGAGACAGCACCGTTGCGCTGTCCGTGACTGCGAGATCGTACTGGCCGAGCAACCAGAAGAGCGTCGCGCGCCGGTTCCAACCTTCGGCGAACCGGGGATAGGTTTTGACAATACGATTAAGAGTATCCAAGGCCTGGAGGAAATCCTTCCGTTCAATGGCTGCTTGTGAAGTCTGAATCAGTCGATATGCCCGGTTCCCCGCGGCGCGAGACCAAAGCTCCCAAAGAGAATTGGTCACCAGTTCGCGCGTGCCTGGAGAATTTGATTTCAAAGCCTGAACCAACTGTCCCTGCGCGCCGTAGTAAACCAGGTCGATCGCTGCGGTCTGTTGTTCCTGGCTGTTGCCGGAGATGAGTCTCTGGTAAATGCGTTCCTTGTTCCACGTGCTGTGGGTGAGGCAGTACATGAAAAAGTAAACCGCCGAAAATACAGCGATCGACGCGTAAATCCGGATCAGAATAGGTTTGAGCCAACTATGCACGCAGGAAATATAGACAGGAGGCGCAGGGCTGCAAGCTCGCCTTGCCGGGGTTGGAACTAAAACCGGGGAGCGAGCATTCCACTGCGTTGGTGATTCGTCAGCACCGAAGAACGTTACTCGATGCCGGGGCGCTAGAGAATGTTCGCCGCCAGCTCTGCCAGTTCCGAGCGTTCGCCCTTTTGCAACTCGATATGAGCGGAGATCGGCTGCTCCCGGAATTTGCTCACGATATAATTGAAGCCGTTCGATGACGAGTCGACGTAGGGATTGTCGATTTGATACGGATCACCGGTGAAGACGATTTTGGTTCCCGTTCCGACACGCGTAACAATGGTTTTCACTTCGAGCGGAGTCAGATTCTGTGCCTCGTCGATTATCATGAATTGATTGGCAATACTGCGCCCGCGAATGTAACTCAACGCTTCGACGACGATTACGCCCGAACGCATCAGGTCGTTGCTGCGGCGATGTTCGTGTCCCATGTTCAGATCGCCGAGCAATTCGAGAGTGTCGTGAATCGGCTGCATCCATGGTTCCAGTTTTTCCTCGAGGGTGCCGGGGAGGAAACCGAGCTCCTTGCCCATCGATATGGTCGGCCGTGCGACAACCAGGCGGCGAAATTCACGATCCAGGACCGTCCGCTTCAATCCAGCCGCCATGGCCAGCAATGTTTTGCCGGTGCCAGCCTTGCCCATGAGAGTGACGAGTTTGACCCGATCGTCCAGCAGCGCGTCGAAGGCGAAATGTTGTTCGCGGTTCCGGGGCTTTATGCCCCAAACACCTTCACGGGAATCGATAATCGGCAGGAGCTTCTTGCCGGACAAATCCACTTTGGCGAGCGCGGTCCGCTTGGAGTTGGCTTCTTCTGTCAACGTGCAATACTCGTTTGGGTAATACGCGGTGGAACCGTTGAGCTCGAGTTCGCCATTGGCTCGAAATTGCGCCATTGTGTCAGCGTTGACCGTCTTTTCCAGCATGCCGGTGTAAAGATCCTTGATCAGGATGCGATCGGTTTCGTAATCCTCGGCGGCCAGCCCGACTGCATCGGCTTTGATTCGAAGGTTGATATCTTTGGTGACCAGAATCGTGGGGGCTTTCGGATCGGCCTTTTGCACCGCCAGCGCGATGCCGACGATTCGGCCGTCCACCGTATTATTACCGACGGTAGGAAACCCATGTTCGGTGTTCTCGTAAAAAACAATTCGCAAGCGTCCACCGTTGGCGAGACTAACTCCCTCGCTGAGCCGGCCAAGGCTGCGGAGGCTGTCGAGCGTTCGTGAAATCGTGCGCGCGTTTTGGCCCAGCTCGGTCGATTCGCGCTTAAAACGGTCGATTTCTTCGATAACTTCGATGGGAATCAGGACATTATTTTCCTGAAAACTGAGGATGGAATTGGGATCGTGGAGGAGGACGTTGGTATCAAGGATGTAATTTTTCACGCTCTGAAGTTGGACACTGAATCCTGGTCATTCGTTCATACCACAGCTTCAGTTGCGTGTGGGGCGCTGGCAACTCGTAATGGCCGGAATAGAGGAAGTCGGCCAGCATTCCGTAGAGATCGAAATCGACAAAGTAAGGTCGGTCCGCGAGGAGAAACGAACGGCGGACGAGCATTCGCTCGAACGGAATCAACCGCCGGGCCAGTTCACTCAACATCTTGTCCTGCTGTTGCCGCCACTGATCGATGCAGCCACGACCGAACTTCCGCTCTTTGTGCCGCAGAAAACCGAGCCGATCAGATGGAGGCACCATTTCCTGATAATAAATGTCATTGAGTTTGAAACCGATGCCCTCGATATCGTTTTCAATGTAACGCCAAAGAATATCCTGGATGCCTTCCCCTTCCGGCGGGAACAGACCGAGCCTCAGCTTTTCATCCAGATACTTCGCAATGACCTGGGAGTTCTCGTTGATTTCGAATACCACGTTTTTGCCGTCCCGGATGACCGGCACTTCATAATAGCGCTGCTTGGTAACTCGCCAGACCAGTGAGCGATCGCCATTGGGGATATTGGTGATTTTGAACCGAACCCGCGCATATTCTAGAATCCGCCTCTGCGCTATACAAAATGGGCTCCACGGAAATTGAATGAGTTCAATCATGTTTGGAGAAAAAATCATCGTGCACGACGAACTAAACTATGCGGTTCCCGATGCGAGTGACAAGCGGAAATGCGATCCTGCCCGACACAGGGGCGTCAGGAATACTGATTACGCGTCGGTCAACCGCTTTTCCGCTGGAACTCGAAGCAGTGAATCGACACGGCCGATGGGTTCTTAATCGCCGAGCAACTTTTTCACTTGTTCTCGTGCCGTGGCTTCCCGCGGATTGGCTTGCTCCTTGGGTATGAAAATCCGACGCGTGAAATCAAAATATTCGCAAAAATTGCCGCTCCCTTTTTCGAGTACCGGATCGGCGCGGCGGTCGCGACATTGATACGCAGAACGTGGATCATAGCTAACGCAGTTTAAACAAACGCGCAAGTCAACCCCGCACCGATGGCAGGTTTCGCTTCGGCCAGGCTGACCTGCCAGGGTCCATTCCAAGCCGCAGTTGTGGCAATGGCGTTTCATCAACCGCAGCGTAACGGGTCTGAGCTCAATTGACAACTCTGTGCAGCAGGCTGTGCAACAGGCTCTCATGTGCGTACTTTGCCTGGTTGACCCGGTGAAGAGAAAAGGGTACCACGTGGATTATTACTCTATGAAAACAACTTCGCTTTGCCGTTCCTCGTTTAAGTTTCTCGGATTTGGCGCGGGCCCGATTTTCGCTTCTGTTATCGTTCTAACCGCTCACGCCCAATTACAACCTCCGAAGGGCTTTACTGCATTGCTCAACGGAAGAGATTTGACTGGCTGGCATGGAATGGGCCATTTCGACCCCCGAAAGCTCTGGGCGATGAGCGACGAGGAACGCGCCAAAATGCGTGCCGCCGACATGGAGGATTTCAAGAATCACTGGCGTGTGGAGAATGCCGAATTGGTCAACGATGGCAACGGCCCCTACGCAACGACCGACAAGGAGTTCGGTGACATCGAATTGCTGATCGACTACAAGACTGTCCCTCTGGCGGACAGTGGAATTTATCTGCGTGCCACCCCGCAGGTGCAAATCTGGGATTACACTAAAGAGGGCGGCAAATGGAACATTGGCGCGGACAAAGGATCCGGCGGCCTTTGGAACAACAGCCCTGGCGCCCTCGGGAAGGATCCGTTGGTATTGGCGGACAAGCCCTTTGGCGAATGGAACAGTTTCCGAATCATTCAAGTTGGGGACAAGACCACGGTTTTCCTTAATGGTAAGCTCGTGGTGGACCATGCTGCCTTGGAAAATTTCTGGGATCACAGCAAGCCCCTTTGGCAAAAAGGTCCAATCCAATTGCAGACGCACGGGGGTGAGATCCGCTGGCGCAACATCTTCATCCGCGAGATTGCCGCCGAGGAAGCGAATACCATGCTCGCAAAACGAGACACTTCCGGGTTCAGGTCAGCCTTCAACGGAAAGGATTTGAGCGGCTGGGCCGGTCCAATCGACAATTACGAGGTCAAGGACGGTGCCATCCGGTGTAAACCGGGCA
>JBDTOW010000195.1:0-7104 GCA_039933075.1 Verrucomicrobiota bacterium
TACGCGTTGCAAAAAGGCGCGCACGGGAACGCAGCCGGAAATTAGATGTCTCAGCACGAACTACATGACTTTGACCAGAAAACGAATTTTGTATGAAAACCAAATCCTCTGCCGCCCGACTGGATAGCATTCCGACGGTAGCGCGCCCAGGGTTATGGTGCGCGACGTTCGTTATTGCTTTATCTTCCGCGTGTCTTGGCACTGGCGCGGACGGCAATCCTTACGCGAAATGGCCGAAAGGGCCGCCGTCCGATCCTGGATTCTTTCCACTTGCCGTATGGCTTCAAGCGCCGTCCAACGCGGAACGTTATCGCAATGCTGGCGTCAACACCTACGTCGCTCTGTGGAACGGGCCAACCGAAGAGCAGTTGGTTGCGTTGAAGAAGGCCGGGATGCGTGTGATCTGCCACCAAAATGGCGCTGGCCTCCGGCAACTCGATGATCCTGCAATTATCGGCTGGATGCACGGCGATGAGCCGGACAACGCGCAATCGCTGGGCGACGGCAAGGGATACGGCCCGCCTATCTCGCCGGAGAAAATCGTGGCCGACTACCAGCGAGTGCGCGCCGCCGATCCTTCGCGGCCGGTCTTGCTCAACCTTGGGCAGGGGGTGGCATACGACAATTACATCGGGCGTGGCGTGCGGCGTAACCACCCGGAAGATTACTCGGAATATCTGAAAGGCTGCGACATCGCGTCGTTCGACATTTACCCGGTCAACCACGACAGCAAGGAGGTTGCTGGCAAACTCTGGTTTGTCGCCAATGGCGTCGAGCGGTTGATAAAGTGGAGTGGCGGTGAAAAGATCG
The DNA here is from genome assembly GCA_039933075.1 of Verrucomicrobiota bacterium. GTDB lineage: Bacteria > Verrucomicrobiota > Verrucomicrobiia > Limisphaerales > JACPZS01 > JBDTOW01. The sequence continues at coordinate 811 of JBDTOW010000195.1, forward strand.
TCTGGAATTGCCTCGAATGCACCCGAATTGGCGACGTGGACAAAAAGCCCACTCCGCAACAGGTGCGTTGCGAGGCGTGGATGGCGCTCATCCACGGTTCGCGGGGATTGATCTACTTCGTTCACCAGTTCAAACCCACGTTCCGCGAGGCCGCGCTGCTCGACGATCCCGACATGCTCGCTGCGGTTACGGCGTTGAACCGGCAAATCACTGAAATTGCGCCTGTGCTGAATAGTCCCACGCTCCGCGACATCGCGACCGTGAAATCCCAAAATGTCGAAGTGCCAGTTGATTTGATGGTCAAGCAATACAAGGGAGCGATTTATATGTTCGCGGTCGGCATGCGCGACGGCGACACGACGGCTGCGTTCAAGCTTGGCGATGCCACGGGAGGCAAAACTGTCGAGGTGCTGGGCGAGAAGCGAACGATAGTCGTCAAAAGCGGTTCGTTTAGCGATCATTTCGTTCCTTGGGACGTGCACCTCTATCGGCTGTCGAACGAATCGAAAAAATGATCCGACGCGACTTTATTTTGCGGATGATTGAGGAGTTCGCCCAGGCGCTGGCTCGCATCAATTCATTCAAAAGGGACGGGCGCTGGAGCGAAGCGTCTGAGACCCTTGACGCTGAGTTCAAACGCCTCATTGGCGAGGGCGCCGAAGCCGTCGCGCGCCTCTCTGAATCCGAATTGCTCGCGCGCCTGATGCAGAACGAGCCTACGCACGTGCTGCGGGATAAAACACTGATCCTGACGGCGCTGCTCAATGAGGCGGGCGACGTGGCTGCGGCACAGGGCTGCATCGAGGAGAGCCGATTAGGCTACCTCAAGGCCCTGCATCTGTTGCTCGAGGTATTGGCGCGCGGCGAGGTGATTGAATGGCCCGAATTTGTCCCGAAAGTCGAGATGCTCGAGAGCGCGCTAAAGGGGGCGCAACTCTCGGTGCCGACCCATGCGCTGCTGATGCAACACCGCGAGCGCACCGGCGAATTCGCGAAGGCCGAGGACGTGCTGTTCGCCATGCTCGAAGCCGAGCCGGACAACGATGCCATCGGGGAGTTTGGCGTTGCGTTCTACCGACGTATGCTAAGCCAGAGCGACTCAGCGTTGACGGCGGCGAACCTGCCTCGCGCTGAAGTGGAGGAAGGATTGAAAGAACTTGAGAGTCGGCGCAATCGAAGCGGACTGAACAACTCGCCAAAGGCTTTGGCGTCCGATTGAAGGCCTTTTTCACGGCGGTGAGGGTTCGCGATTCGAGCGTGCCGGAGTGGGAAGAGCGTTGGATAAATGCTGTCGTGGGCTTGGCGAAAGCACCTGATCACTTCAAGGTTCTCGCGAGGGACCGCAATAACCGCAAACGCCCATGCGCCGCGAGTTGATCACTGGCAGCAACATCTCTTCGCCGCATTTATGCGCTTGGCATGGATTATTTCGCGGCTGTATCGCCGAGTATGCTGCGCAAACGGCCCAATTCCTTCTCCGTCAAGGCGGCGTCGGAAGTCGAGATCAACTGATGCCGCATGGCATAACCGAGGAGAATCTCATGCGCATCGAGCATGAGTCGGGCGCGCGGTTCGTTTACACCGATAATGTCGCAACAGGCCCGGGCCAGGCGTTCTTCCATGCCCGCCGGACGCAGATAGTCCAATAGGTTGTTGGCTTTTTTCTTCTCCTTCGTCCGCTTCTCAGCGCCGGAGGCGTACACGGATTTCAGCAATAGCGACAAGCCTCGAAAAGCGCAGCCCGGGGCGAATCCTTCGGTATGGCAGGCTTCCCGCGCCACGCAGATCAACGTTTCGTACAGGCGCAGGCATTCCTGCCAGGCGCGGTCGTTTGTGCAAATGTCGCCGGTCACCAGTTCGAATTGCGCTCGCGTCCGCGCAGGGCACGGAGACTGGTTGAAGGCGATCGCAGCGGCGTGCCGCGCGCTGTCGGCGTGAATCTCCTCTTCGATGCCTCGCCGCAAGGTTTCCGCGAGCGAGTCCGGCGAGGTTTCCGTGGCTTTTTCGGCGCGAAGGGAGCGCCCGACACGCAGTTCGAAGATCAGGTTGCACTGGTCCGGCACCGCGTATGGCATGAGTCCGTCATCGGCGCGCATGATGGGCAGAAAATGTTCGCATAATTGCAGTGTCTCGGCTTCGAAATGCCCGGCCAGCAAGTAATCCTCGAAGTGCCCGAGCGCGTCGGGATCGTAACTGTGCAGATCAAGTTTGGCGAAACCCGCGGCAACTTCGGGACGCATTTGGCTCAGGCCGCGTCCGACAAATTCCTTCGCCGCAGCCCAGTAAAAGAATGCCAAGCCCGCGCCTTTGGTATGAGAAACTGAGCCGGCGATTCGACGAAACACCGTTGGAAGATCAGAATGATTCTGCCGCGCGAACCGGTGAAACAGGTCCGACCAACTGGCGGCTTCTGGCGGCAGCACCAGGAGATTGCCCAAAAACTCGTCCATCTGCTCGGCTGTGGGCTGCTTTAGAGCTTCGTACGCAGCCCAGAGTTCGTTCAATTTGTTCTCCACTTCGGGCGGCCACGCAGGTTCGTTGACGACATCATTCTCCCAAGGCTCCTCGGTAGTCTCAAAGTCTGCTTCGGGCGTATTCTTGTTCCAAGGAAGAACGGACTCGGCGGGTTGGATCGTCTCCATCGGTTGCGCGAGGGTCGCCCTGCGGACAATTGCCTCGTCGTTGGCCAAGCAGCATTTCTTGTATTTCCGGCCACTGCCGCAAGGGCAGCGTTCGTTGCGTCCGGTCTTCAGTTGCTCCCGCGCAGCGTCGGCTTCGGAAAGAGCATCCTGCCCGGAACTGGCGGAATACTCCCGGACCACGCGCTGAATTTCTTCGGTCGGATATCCCAGTATCGTGCGCGGCGCTCCGTTGGGTTCCGTGACCGTGAAAGCTTCGCCCCCGATTTGGTAGTCGACATTCCATTCGATGGTCAGCTTGTCAGCGGTTTCGAGGATGGGAATCGGGCGCCTCTCGAAGTCGCGGGCTACGCAAACGGCGCGACCGTCCGCTGTGTCGAGCATCCAGGCGTCGCCTGTTTCCGTTGAAAAGAAGACAATCTGGCCGAGCTGTACGACCCGGCCTTGCCCCGCCAGAGCGGAGCGTTGGATTGATTGCGCTTCGCCAGTGAAACTCACTTCTTCGGCGGTGAGAACGCGGCCGGAGGTTTCCTTTGGTTTCATTCTCTTCAGTATGCCATCGCGCGGCATCGACTAAAACGGGATGTCTTCATCGAATGCTACCACCTCCTCAGCAGAGCCAGCCTCGCTGCGTGGTTGACTGGAGTTGGGTGCCAGCTCGGTTTTGGCTCCGAAACGTTTCTCATACAACTCGCGAATCCAGAATTTCACTGGCAGTTTCCAGCGTTGAGCGGGGCTGGGATCATTTTTCATCAAAGTCTTTGGTGACATGCCGAGCGCTTTGGCCATGCGGATGTCTTCCATGTTTAGCCGGCAAACATTCTTGGCCCTGGCCCATTGTGGATCATATTTCACTGGCCTTCCCATCTGGGGATGATTCGATTTTTTGCCAGCCGAGTCAAAGCGGAGTTATTGCCGGTTGTTCACACTTTGTTCACCGGCATTTGAAGTGTGGCCGAAACTACCGGCACGGGCCGCAAATAATCCCTCATCAAGTGTGCGGGGGGAGTGCAAGAAACTACTACTGCGTGTGGCCTATGGAAGATTGACTTCTGGATTCAGCACGTTATGTAATGGTTGAAACTTGATGTGGAGAAGATTCGTGGACATGGCTGTCCACACCCCGGTCGCCCGCCTCAAGCCATCACCGCACTTTTCGCCGCTTCAAGATCACTCCGTCGCTGGGCCATTGACTTGAAGAATTCGTAGCCTTCGCGCAGGCGGCGCACGCAGACGTCCTTGTCCTCCAGCATGGTTTTGATGATGCGGAGAATCGGTTTCGGGCGGAGGTAGTAGCGTTGGTAGAAACGTTCGACGTTCTCGAAGATTTCGTCCTTGCTCAGGCCGGGGTATTCGAGCGCGCTTTGCTGGAAGCCGTCGTCCTCGACGAGGTCGGTCTTGTCTTTCTTCACGAACCAGCCGTTTTGCCGGGCCATCTCGTAAAGCTCGGTGCCGGGATACGGCGCGGCAAGCGAGACTTGCATCGAGAACACGTCCAGTTCCTGCGCGAAACGGATCGTGTTTTCAATGCTCGCCTTCGACTCGACAGGAAGGCCGAGGATGAACGTGCCGTGAATGACAACGCCGGCTTTGTGGCAGGACTTCGTGAAACGGCGCATTTCGTCCATTGTCACGCCTTTCTTGATGCGGGTGAGGATGTCGTCATTGCCGCTTTCGTAGCCGACAAGGAACAGACGCAAACCCGATTCTTTGAACGACTTGATCGTGTCGTAATCGAGGTTCGCGCGGCTGTTGCAAGACCAGGTGACGCCAAGCGTCGCGAGCTTTTTCGCAATCTCGCGAGCGCGAGGAAGGTTCGCGGTGAAGGTGTCGTCGTCGAAGAAAAACTCTTTGACCTGCGGAAAGAGTTTCTTCATGTAGGCCATCTCGTCGGCGACGTTTTGGGCGGAGCGGACGCGATATTTGTGTCCGCCGATGGTCTGCGGCCAGAGGCAGAAGGTGCATTGCGCCGGACAACCGCGGCCGGTGTACATGCTCACGTAGGGATGGAGCAGGTAGCCGATAAAGTAATTCTCGATCTTCAGGTCGCGCTTGTAAACATCGGCCACCCACGGGAGCGTGTCCATGTCCTGGATCATCTCACGCTCGGGATTGTGAATGAACTTTCCGTCTCGGTTGCGAAACGAGAGGCCGTGGATGTTTTCGAGCGGGCGGCCTTCGGCAACTTCCTTGCAAGTGAAATCGAATTCCTTGCGGCCCACCCAGTCGATGGACCACGAAGCCTTCAGCGTCTCGGCCGGCAGCACGGCGGCGTGAGCGCCGATGAACCCGATCCTGGTTTCCGGGCGATTCTGCTTGATCGCCTCGGCGACCTTGCAATCGTTTTTCAGCGACGGCGTGCTGGTGTGGATGATAACATGATCGTAGTCCCTCGCTTCCTCGAGGCATTGCTTAATGCCGACGTTGTGAGGCGGGCAATCCAGTAATTTTGCGTCTGGCACGAGCGCGGCGGGTTGCGCGAGCCAGGTGGGATACCAGAAGCTGGTAACTTCGCGACGCGCCTGGTAGCGCGAGCCGGCGCCGCCGTCGAAGCCGTCAAACGAAGGCGGACTGAGGAAGAGTGTCGTCACCGGAGCCGAATTCCAAAATCACGCGTCTTTCTTGTTGGAAATTCTAGCCAGCAGATCCTTGTGTTGCGACGCATCCCCGCTGGCGCAACCATTGCCGGAATTGCCTTTGGTGGCCGCTGAATTTATGGCCGCTTTGGCTTCGGCTAAATGACCTTTGCCGATTGACCAGCCATTGAAAGCATTCACCTGGCGACCCTCGTAATACGGCTTGGGCTTGGGCGCGAAATTGTATTTGATATTCTTCCAGTTGTCGCCGCTCCGGTAGTTGGTGCCGAGCGCACCGCTGGGGTCATAGCCGCAGTGGACCATGCAATTCTCGCAGCGCGGGTCGCGGGCGATACCGTCGACCACGCCATATTTGTTCCAGTCCACCTTCTCGAGCATTTCCTGGTAGCGGGGGTAATGGCCGTCGGTCATCAGGTAACAAGGGGCTTTCCAGCCTTTGATGTTGCGGGTGGGAATAGCCCACGCGGTGCAGGTCAGCTCGCGTTTGCCCGCCAGGAACTCTTGGTAAACGGGCGTGCCGAAGATGGTGAAGCGTTCCCCCCATTCCTGGATCTTCGCGAATTTCTGCCGGGTCATCTTCCGCGTGAGAAAGAAATCTTCGGGCTGTTTGTCGAGCCGTTTGATCATGTCTTTTTTCGCCGCGTAGTATTCGTAGCCCGGCGAAATGGTGTGCCCGTCGACTTCGAGCGCGCTGAAGAATTCGAACATCTGCTCGATCTCCTGCACTTGGGTCTCCTTATACACGGTAGTGTTGGTGGCAATTTGATACCCGAGAATTTTTGCCATCTTGATCGCCTCGACGCATTCCTTGAACACGCCTTCGCGCTCAACAATCAAATCATGGGTGTATTCGAGGCCGTCGATATGAACGTTCCAATACATCCATTTGGACGGACGAATGGTGACCTTGGCGCGGGCCTTGTCGTCGGCCTTGCGGATCGTCTCCGCGTCCTTATCGGTTATGAGTTTTTCTTCGAGCAGCTTTGCAATCTTCGGCTCCCGGTCCGGCGAGTAAACGCTCGCCAGGTAATCCTTCATTTTTTTCCGCATGAACATGC
>JBDTOW010000196.1:0-7088 GCA_039933075.1 Verrucomicrobiota bacterium
GATCAGTCGGAGTTCAGGCCGCCCAGCCCGCCCGATCCAGCTCAAATTCATCCTTCCGTGCGCGAGTTGGTCAGGAGCGCTTTTTCGGGAATCATCCAGGCGAACCCGGCTCATGGCCGGGTGCTCAGGGACGATTTCAACCCGGTGGAGTACTACGACGCGGCGAATCGGGAATTCATCCGGCGACAATTGGCGATGGGTATGCGTTCGTTGTAGCCTCAAAGACTAAACGCCGTCCGTAACATCTCGATGCTTTTGCGCACGCCGCTGTCCGGGTTTTCCTTTCCCTCGAACTCGATGGACACGTAGCCGTGATAATTCGCCTCGGCGAGAATCTTCGCGATGCGACGATAATCCAGGTCGAGCGTGTACCATTCGCCCCCGCCATAGTACGTCTTGGCCTGAACGAAGACCGTTTTCGGCGCGATCTGCCGCAGCTTATCGTAAGGATCTTCGAGGAAATTTCCTGTGTCCATCAACACGCCGAGCCACGGTGACTTAATCGCGTTGACGATGCGCAACAATCCTTCCGGTGTCCGGCTCAAGCCCCAATGGTTCTCCAAGGCCAGCACCACGCCGCACTCGGCGGCTTTGGGCAGACACTTTTCGATGGAATCGATGCACCATTTGAAACCGTCGTCATCCGTATACCCGGGCAGCACCGGTTCCTCACCGCGCGCTTCCATGAGTTTATCGAACGAGCCGATCGTGTTCCAGCGGCCGGAATTCAAGCGAATACTGGGGATGCCCAATTGATAGGCCACTTCAATGCAGCGATGAGTATGATCGATTTCCTTTTGCCGCTCGCTGATGTGCGGACTGACGAAGTTCTGGTGAATCGAAAGCGAGATTAAGTCAACGCCGTTGAGGAACGCATGCCGCTTCAGCTTTTGCAGATAGGCCCGGTCCTCACCGTCCATCTGGCGGTGTAAAATGTCGACACCTTCGACGCCAAGTTCGCTCGCTTTCTCGATGACCGTTTCGATCGAAACTTTGGACGGACGAAAGTGCCAGTAAGAGTACGTCGAGATGCCCAGTTTGAGCTTGCGGGCGGGGCGGGCTGAGTGCGCCTCGGGTTCGGCCGATTGAACGATTCGCGGCGCGGCGGCGATTCCGGTAGCGGCAAGGCCGAGTTGGCGGAAAAACGCGCGCCGGGATCGGGCCTTTGAGGGTGTAGTGCAATTGATTAACTTCTGGTTGGCGGCTTTCATGGGGATACACCTAGCAGTTTCTGGCGAATTGTGAAGCTGCCTTTGGCGCGGACATGACAAACCGCGGGATTGGGGCGAGAGTCATTGATAACAGTTCGTTTTTAAGCCTGACTCTGCTTAAGTTCCCGGACAGAGAAAGTTCTTACGGATTGACGAAGAAGAAAGACGCTTGGATGAAAATACCATCTGCTGTTGCAATTGAAGAACCGACGATCTTGTCGCGTGGAAGAATAAGGATGTTTTGGGATGGCAGCTTTACGATGCCAAAGGTCAGCCTCAAGGAAAGCCTGGATCGGCAAGCAGCCCAGGCACTGGGGCCGCTGGTGTCGCCCTCGTGAACGGAAGGTTCATTCTCTTTCTCTAGCTTGAAAGAACTCACTTTTTGTTTGTAAGATTTGGCATTGACGCGCGACTTATCGTATAGTGCTACAACAACATTTGGGCCTGGAGGCATGGAAAATGAAAAATATGAAATTGATAAGGAATATAGGAGTGGCAACTGCGGTGTTATTGGCCGCGGGCATCGTCGCAATGATGCGCACCAGCCCGAGCCGCGCGCAGCAAAATGACATTTTGCCCAAGCAATCATCCGATATGAATACGTTCAAGAAACCAGATCCGGCGCAGTTGCAAAAAACATTGTCCCCCGAGCAATTTGCGGTCACGCAGCAGTGCGGCACAGAACCGGCCTTCCGCAATGCGTATTGGGACAATCATAAGCCCGGCATTTACGTCGATGTCGTGTCGGGCGAAGCGCTGTTCAATTCGCTGGACAAGTTTGATTCCGGCAGCGGCTGGCCGAGTTTCACGCGCCCGGTGGCGAACACCGGGATTGTCGAGAAGAAAGACACTGCGCACGGCATGGTGCGAACCGAGGTGCGGTCAAAACAGGCTGATTCGCATCTCGGCCACGTATTTGACGACGGCCCAGGGCCGGCTGGGTTGCGTTACTGCATCAATTCCGCATCGCTCCGATTCATTCCGGTGGAGAAGATGGAAACGGAAGGTTATGGAGCTTATCTGGAACCGTTCGTGAAGGCGGGTTTAATCAAGGCAACCGCGGGTGCGGGTGCGGTTTCCGCGGACACGACTTCTGCCACAACAAAACGGGAGACGGCCATTCTGGCGGGCGGCTGTTTCTGGGGTATGGAAGAAATCATTCGCAAACTTCCCGGCGTAATCGAAACGGCGGTCGGTTACAGCGGCGGCAAGATTGCGAATCCTACTTACCAGCAAGTTTGCACTGGTCGCACCGGTCACGCGGAAGCGATTCAGGTGGTATTCGATCCGGCCAGGCTGAGTTACGAACAGTTGCTGGGGTATTTCTTCCGGCTACACGATCCCACCACGCTAAACCAGCAACACAACGACAAGGGGACGCAATATCGCTCGGCCATCTTTTACACGAGCGACGAACAAAAGCTGACCGCTGAAGCCGTAAAAGCGCGGGTGGACAAATCAGGCAAGTGGAAGCGTCCAGTCGTGACGGAGATCACCAAGGTATCAGGGTTTTATCCGGCTGAGGATTATCACCAGAAGTATCTTGTGAAAAACCCTGGTGGTTACACCTGTCACGTTCTGCGGGACTAATTCCCCTCACCCCTTCCCTCGCCCCATCGGATGGGGAGAGGGTGTCCGCAGGACGGCCGAGGGGTATTTCCACGAGCGTTTTCAGACCTGTTCTTTTCGATTTGAAAGCGAGTCAGAATAAAGATCGGGATTGTCGTGCCGCAACCATTCAGGTAATGTCTTGGGCATGAAACCCCATTGTTTGATTTCTCTCATTCTTATCGCGGCCGGGATCGTCAATCTTTCCGCCGCCGACGCAAAGAACAACACTCTCACGGGGGCCGAGAAAGCCGCCGGATGGAAGCTGCTGTTCGACGGCAAAAGCCTCAACGGCTGGCACAACTTCAAACGCGAAGGCGTCCGCCCCGGCTGGCAGGTGAAAGACGGCGCCCTCGTTTGCGTCGATCCGCACAACGCGGGCGATATCGTCACTGCGGATAAGTTCGGCTGGTTCGAACTGCAACTTGACTACAACATCTCCGAGGGTGGCAACAGCGGCATCATGTTCCACGTCACGGATGAAGGCGACGCCGCCTGGGCAACCGGGCCCGAAATTCAGCTCGAAGACAACGCGAAAGCCGCCGACACGCAACGCTGCGGCTGGCTCTACGCCCTTTACCAACCCGCGACCGATCCCAAGACGAGCAAGCCGCTCGATGCCACGAAACCTGCCGGCGAGTGGAACCATATGCGGATCATCATCAGCCCGGATAAGTGCGTCCACGAAGTCAATGGCGTGAAATATGTCGAGTACGTGCTGGGCAGCGACGACTTCAAGACGCGCGTTGCCAAAAGCAAGTTCGGAACGATGCCGAACTTCGCCAAGTCCAGCACCGGCTACCTTGCCCTCCAAGGCGATCACGGGCAGGTCTCCTTCCGTAACATCAAGATTCGCCCGATCGAGACGCATAAGTAATTGAGCGGAGTGGGTCTGAACTAGCTTCTCACACTCGAGGAGAGCTTCCACAGCTAAAGACTCAGGCCGCCGGCAATCACCGCGCCGAGCGCGCTTGGCTAAAGTGGCACCTGGTGACCGGCGACGAAGATTTAGATTCGGGTCACCAAACGCAACAACTGCGCCAGGCGAAAGCTTTGACCTCCAACATGGACGCGCATATGGGCAATGAACCGCCTTCGGATCGGAGTGCGGATGCCCACATCCGCGAGTTGACGTAACCGGCCGAAGACAGGGCGGATCGACTCTGACCGGGTGTTTACCGCGTTTCAGATAGAGAACCGGCAATCGCTCGGAGACGTTGCCGACGAACACGCCATCGACGTATATACGTGCCGCTCGCGTATTGACGCCCTGCGGTGCCGTGACGCTCACCTCCAAATTGCCCATCGTGCCTTTGGAAACCGCTGGAGCAGTGGCGACGCACCCGTCAACAGCGCGGCGCTAAGAAGCAAAGTGGTGAGTGACGTTTTCATGCTGTGGTGTGCGAACCTCGATCAAACTTCTGCTTGAATTTTCGAAATGCATTCAAGTTAAGCCATGATTCCCGTCACCGGATTTCCTTCGGAGATCAGCACCGGCCGGTTTCCTGGGGCATAGACTTCCGTGTGAGGATCAATTCCCAACAGGTGATAGATCGTCGCGGCCAGGTCGTCCGGGCGCACCGGATCTTTGGTCGGATAAGAGGCGGTCTTGTCCGATTCGCCATAAACGAAACCGCGCTTCACGCCGCCTCCGGCGAGCAACACGGTGTAACAATCCGGCCAGTGATCGCGACTCGCCTTTTCGTTGATCTTTGGAGTGCGGCCGAACTCACCCATCCACACCACGAGCGTCGTGTCCAGCAGCCCGCGCTGGTCGAGTTCCTCCAACAGCGTCGGCAACGTCTGGTCCGTGATGGGTAGATGATATTTCTCGATCACCGGAAACATTTTCGTTCCGTTATTGCCATGCGTATCCCATCCGCTACCCACGTCGCCCCCAATGTTGGGCGAAAAGTACGCCGTGACAAACTTCGTCCCCGCCTCTACCAAGCGCCGCGCCACCAGGCAACTTTGCCCGTAGGTCGTGCGGCCGTAACTGTCGCGAACTTTGTCCGATTCGGCGGACAAATTGAAGGCCTCGCGAAGTTTCGGTGAATCGAGCATCGCCAGAGCTTTTTCGTAATAGGCATCCATTCCGCGCGCCTGCGCCGAATGGCTGAGCAAACGCGATTGGCTATCGATGATCTTTTGGATAGAGCGCCGGTGCATCAATCGCTCGTAACTGAGATTCGCCGGCAGGTTCAATTCGGGCAGTTTGAAATCGGTCTTGTTCGGGTCGCGCGTGACCAGCAGCGGGTCGTGCGTTTTTCCCAAAAAACTTGCTCCTTGCCCCGGCGTGATCGTGCCATCGCCAATAACGTACGGCAGCGCTACCGACGTCGGCATCGCCTCACTCACCGGGGCCAATTGGTCGACTACGGACCCGTAAGCGGGGAATAGTTCCGGCGAATCGCGCAACGTAATGTCGTCCACCGGCGGCGCATGACCCGTGAGTGCGTAGTAAGACGCCGGGTTATGATTCTTCACGTGGTGATGCATGGACCGGATGAGCGTCACCTTGTCCATCACTCCGGCCAGGTGCGGCAGATGCTCGCTCACCGTGATGCCATCCGCCCTGGTGGCCACCGGCTTGTGCAGACCGCGGATGCCTTCAGGCGCATCGGGCTTCATATCGAACATGTCGATGTGGCTGGGCCCGCCAAATTGATAAAGAAAAATCACCGATTTCGCCCGCGCCGGAGGAGAGTTTCGAGTCTCGGGTTTCGAGGTCCGAGTCTCTTCGGCCTGGAGCAACTTTGGCAAAGTCAATCCCAACAAGCCCAGCCCGCCGACTTTCAACAGGTGCCGACGCGAAAGGCGCGCCGCGTGGAAACCCGCGCAAGCGAAGGAATGTTTCTGCAGATTCATGTTGGCTTCGGCACGGCAAATTACCAAAAGACGCTGACGACATAAAGCCTGAAGTCATTCAATTCACGGAACAACAGGCGGATTCAAGAAATCGTTGCAGCCGACGTAAGGAGGCTCTGATCTCCACTAAACGAGATAGTGAGCCTCCTTACGTCGGCTGCTACACCGCTGACGACTCTTGAACCCGCGGTGACGGGGCAGAGCGCAAGTTGAGCTTGCGTTCTCGTCAATGCCCTGCCATTTGGCGCAGTTCGTTTTTGCGATAGGCTTCGATCAGTCGTTCGAGCAATTCGATCTCGCAGCGGAACTCTGTTCCGCGTTCGGTGTCGGCCATCCGCCGGGGGCGGTCCCAGGTGCGGACGACGGACACGCTGGGAATGATGTCCACGCCATCGCGGATGGCAGCTTCAACGGACTCGAAGTGATGATGCCTGGCGAGAAACGTGCGGTCGGCTTCGAGCACAAGCGTGTAGCCGTGATCGCCATAGGCTTCGGAGAATGCACCATCAATCGTGATCGCTTTGCCGCTGCGTTTGAGGGGTGATTCGCCTTTTTCAATTTTTACGGGCACATGGCCATTGACGATCAAGCCGCGCTCCGGGTCCACGCCAAATTCCTGCAAAACTTTATTGCAGAACCACGTTTCATGGAGGAGCGCGAAATACGGGTCCTTGATTTCGTGGTGTGGCGTTTTGTCGGCAATGAAGTCGCGCTCCAGGGTGGCGATGCGGTCCTTTCCAAATAAAGGGGAGCGCGGGCCGCTCCACAGGTACCACAGGAGGTCGAGGTCTCTCTCCGTCGGTTGGTCGATGACGCGGACGAATAGTTTCTCGATCGCCTCGAACAGCGCGCGGCCCTGGCACGGCGCTCCGTCGATAAACATCGGTAGAAATCCGCCGCTCGCGTCCACGGGCACGCAGCCGTGGAAGATTAGATGATCGTCGCGGCGCAGGTACATCGCGCCGTGGCTCACCAGGTAGCGCATATGTTCGATGAGTTTTTGGCTGCTGACGAACGAGTGGCGCAGACGACGGAGGCAGTCCTTCTCCTGGGCCATCAGTTCGTAGGGGTTGGCGGGATCGATCGTCGGAAAATTCGTGTCTCGCAGAGGGTATTTCGCGCCTTCCACTTCGATGGTGCCGATGGCGTGGTCGATATGGTGCAACAGGCGGCGATGATCCATCGCCCATTCCGGATTGCGGGCGATGACCTGTCCTTCGAGTTTGAACTGCATTATCGCTGCCGCCTTTTGCATCCGCGCGACGACGATGTCGGGCCGCATGCCGCTGGCTTTGGGCATGAAGTGCAGCGCTGGGTCCTCGGCGTAGACCGTGCGCGCCAGGTGTTCCAGTGGCGTCAATGGGATGCTATAGCCCTCGTCGATTTGGCCAAGCTGCCGGT
>JBDTOW010000197.1:0-7078 GCA_039933075.1 Verrucomicrobiota bacterium
ACGCTGGCACCACGCTAAGCACAAGCACCGCTCCAGCCGCAGAGTCTTGATTTACAGCTTCAGCACCCGCTTCGCATTTTCGTATAGTATTTTTCGCTCGATTGCCTTGCTGGGCGCCAGCCGACGGAGCGCCGCGAGAATCTGCGCTCCCTGACACTGCGGTCCATGTCCAATCCGATCATCGCAGTCGCTGCCAAACATCAGCTTGTCCTGGTGCCGTTGGAGAAAAGCGCGTGTGTGCTCTTCATCGCGGGTCAAGGCATTGAGACCTGACCCGGCGGAATGATCGCCGTACATGTTCGGATAATCACTCAACAACCGGTCGGTAATCCCACCGGCCGTCACTGGACCTTTTGGATACAGAACCGTTTGATCGTGGTTTTTGTCGATGTTGCCCCACCAGGTTTGCGCGTGCCCGATGAAATTGACCTTGGGATATTTCTCCAAAATCTTGTGGAATCGCTCGATGCCAGTGTTATACGTCCCGTGCTGGAAATGCATCAGGATCGGCACGTCATAATCCCGGGCGATCTCAGCGATCCTCTCAAAGTATTTGGAGTCACACTCGACGCGGAATTTCTGCTCGCCGATGCCAGTGGCTCCGCGTTTCAGATACGCTTCAATCTCTTCCCGTGCTTCCGCGATGTCGGCGACCTCGTTGGCAAAGAAAACAAACTCTTTCGGGTATTCTTTGGCCAGATCGAGGACGGTCTGGTTGCCACCGCAAGACGCTTCCAGTCCGTAAATTCTTCCCGCGGGCTGCAAAACGGTGCGGGCCACACCAAGCGCGCGCTGGTGGGCGATCAATTGTTCGTTCGTGCGGAAGGCGTAGTTAGTGTGCTGGTGGATGTCAATGATTGGTTCCGCATTCCCGGCTTCCGCCGCCGCTCCAGGCATACTGGCAGCCAAAAGCAGCAGAGCCGAGGAACTCAGGAAGTCCCGGCGCGAAAGGTGGCCAGCGTTTGGTGTCATGGCAACGTCTGCTGTTAAGCGGTTACGTTCAGAGAGTGGCGGATCTGCCGAAAACCTTCAAATCCGAATCGTCACTCCAGTAGTGGGCCAGTTTGCTTTGGTAGGGATGCCGCGCCTGCGGCGTCCCCGCCCGCGTTCAGCGGGCGGAATCCGGCTGATGCCAGGCGACCGCGTTTCTGTTGCGCCGCTGAACGCGGCGCTTGGACAGCGCAGCGCGCTGTCCCTACCAATTGTCGGCAAACTGAGTCGATACCGTCACTCCGGCAGGCTTGACGCACTCGATTTGAAGGCATTAACTGTTTTTGAGTCTAACTCCCAAAGAATATGAACGAAAATGACCCGATGCCCAAACAAACGTCGCGCCGCGAATTTATCAAAACGTCGACCACCGCCGTGGTAACCGGCGCGCTCGCCGCGAACGCCCTTTTACCCAGGCGCGCATTCGCCGCCAACAGCGAGACACTGAAGATCGGTCTCGTCGGCTGTGGCGGACGTGGCAATGGCGCCGCTGCCGACGCTCTGGCTTCCGACAGCAACTCGGTGCTGCACGCCATGGCCGATATCTTTCCTGGCAAAATTGAGATTGGTCTGAGAGAGATCCGAAACTCGATCAAAGAGGACGCGCGCGTCGACGTGCCGCCGGATCGGCGGTTTGTCGGGCTGGACGCTTATCGTCAATTACTGCAAAGCGGCGTTGATGTGGTGCTATTGACCACTCCACCCGGCTTTCGTCCCATGCATTTCAAGGCCGCGGTGGAAGCTGGCAAACACGCGTTCCTGGAAAAGCCCGTGGCTACCGATGCAAATGGCGTGCGATCGGTGCGAGCCCTCGCGGAGGAAGCCAGGAAAAAAGGACTGGCTGTACAGTCGGGTTTTTGCTGGCGGGCGAACTATGCGCGCCGCGCGTTTTTCAAGCGTCTCAACGAGGGTGCCATCGGCGACATCCGCTCGTCGTATCACACTTACCTGACCGGCCCCGTAAAGCCGATGCCCGCACCGGAATCGCGCGCGCCCGGCATGAGCGACGTCGAATGGCAGGTCCGAAACTGGTACAACTTCGTTTGGCTTTCCGGGGACGGTTTGGTGGAGCAAGCGATCCACAGCATCGATAAGATGGCTTGGGGGATGAAAGATGTGCCCCCGCTCAAATGCACGGCGGTTGGAGGCCGCCAAATCCCCAATTTCGAAGGCAACATTTACGATCACATCGAAGTGAACTACGAGTGGGCCAGCGGCGTTCGCGCCTTCATGGCGCAGCGCCAGATCTCTCTCTGCCATTCGGAGACGAAAGATTATCTGGTGGGCGCCAAAGGCATCGGGTTGATTGGTGGACGCCGGGGAACGGAGATTTCGGGCGAGGAAAACTGGCATTATGGCGGGCCCGAGACGGAGAATGAGCTTTTTGGAAAGATGTATCAGATCGAACACGCCGAGTTGTTCGAGTCAATTCGGAAAGGCAAACCAGTGAATGACGGCGAACACATGTGCAACACCACGCTCATGGCGATCATGGGGCGCATGGCTGCTTACACCGGGCAGGAAATCACCTGGGAACAGGCGCTCAATTCGCAGGAACAACTGGTTCCCGACCACCTCGAGTGGGACATGAGCCTTCCGATCGCGCCCATGGCGATGCCGGGTAAAACAAAATTCGTCTAACCGTCCACGCACCGACATCAAGACCATGAATACTCCGCCTAATCGCCGCGAATTCCTGAAAGCCGGAGCGGCTGCCGCAATGACGCTCGCCGCGCTTCAACCGAATAAACTTTTCGCCGCCGAGGCAACAGCCGAGAAGCCGTCCAAGAAGCGCGATCTCAAGAAGGGCATCATGTATGGGACCATCGGCGGGAAATTGTCCGTGATGGACAATTTCAAGATGGTTCGCGATGCCGGTTTCGATGGCGCCGAGGCGAACAGCCACATGGACCGCGACGAAGTTCTCAAAGCGCGCGACGCGACAGGCCTGAAGATTCCCAGTGTTTGCGACTCGATTCATTGGTCCAAAACGCTGTCCGATCCAAGCCCCGCCGTCCGTGAACTCGGTCTGGAAGGATTGAAGACCGCGCTGCGTGACGCAAAAGCATACGGCGCCACCTCGGTCCTGTTGGTGCCGGCGGTGGTTAACAAACAGGTTTCCTACGCCGATGCCTATACCCGTTCGCAGACCGAGATTCGCAAGGCATTGCCGCTGGCCGAGGAATTAGGCGTCAAGATCGCCATCGAAAATGTGTGGAACGAATTTCTCCTCAGTCCGCTGGAAGCCGCTCGCTACATTGATGAATTTAACAGCACCGCAATTGGCTGGCACTTCGATGTCGGCAACGTCATCACCTTTGGCTGGCCCGACCAATGGATTCGAATTCTCGGCAAACGAATCCAGAAATTGCACATCAAAGAATTCAGCCGCAAACGCCGCAACGAGGAAGGCCTGGGAAAAGGTTTCGCGGTCGAGTATCTGGAAGGCGACAACGACTGGCATGCGATCATGAAGGCTCTCGACGACATCGGTTACACGGGATGGGGAATCGCCGAACCGGCTTACAGTCCGCCCGGCATTGATACGGCCACGCGGCTTAAACAGGTTGCCGAGAAATTGGACCGGATTTTTGCGAGTTGAGAGGTTGGAGAAATCTCGGGTTGAAGCTTCCGCCATCCATGAGCTCTTGAGCAGCCCTGAATACAACATGGACGAACAGACACTCCTCACTTCCAGCCAAGATAGGCGGCACGAACTCGGGCAGTTCCTCACACCGAATCCGGTGGCGGATTTCATGTCGTCGCTTTTCGAGGCGCGCTGGGAAGAGTTGCATTTGCTGGATGCCGGAGCAGGAGACGGGGCGCTGACGGCCGCACTAGTCAGGCGGCTCTGCGCTTCGCATCACAGACCAAGGAGAATTTACGTCACTGCCTCTGAACTCGATGAAGGGTTGATCGAATCGCTCCGCGCGACACTGCGCGGCTGTCAGCAGGAATGTGCCCGGGCCAGCGTCCAATTCTCCGCAACTGTGCTCAACGAGGATTTCATTGCCGCCGCCGTGCCGATGGTGCGCAACGATCTGTTTGGGTCGCACGAACCGCGATTCAACGCCGCAATCGTGAATCCGCCTTACCGCAAGATCCGCAGCGATTCTGCCACGCGCCTGCTGCTTCGCTCTGCGGGCATTGAGACCAGCAATCTTTACACGGGTTTTGTGGCGCTCATCACCAAACTGCTGGCGGTACGCGGAGAGTTGGTCGCCATTACGCCGCGAAGTTTTTGCAACGGTCCTTACTTCAAACCGTTCAGAACGGAGTTTCTCGAAACAATGTCACTGCGGAGGCTGCACGTCTTTGAATCCCGCTCGGCGGCGTTCAGGCGCGACGATGTACTTCAGGAAAATATCATTGTCCACGCGGTCAAAGGTGCGCCCAAACCCAGGCAAGTCATTGTCTCCAGCAACACCGGTGCGACGGAGAGTCCGATTGTCGAACGCGAGGTGGAATACGCGGACGTTGTTTCGCCGGATGATCCTGAACGGTTCATTCATCTGGTTGGCGATGATCGCCAGGACGACGCGCGGTCGGTGATGCGCCGGCTTTCGGCTTCGTTGCCGGAACTTGGTCTGGCTGTTTCAACGGGGCGTGTCGTGGATTTTCGCGCCGAGGAATTTCTCCGCCAGCAGCAGGGCGTTGACACTGTGCCGCTCATTTATCCCTGCCATTTCAATGGCGGGTTTTTGCATTGGCCGAAAGACAAAGCGCGCAAGCCAAACGCAATCGTTAGCAACGAGCAGACGCGCGAACTGCTTGTGCCCGCGGGCGTCTATGTGTTGGTGAAGCGGTTTACCGCAAAGGAAGAGCGCAGACGCGTCGTGGCTTGCATATACGACCCGCACCGGATTCACGCGCCGTTCGTGGGATTTGAAAACCACCTGAATTATTTTCACGAGAACGGTCACGGATTGCCGATGAATCTAGCAAAAGGTCTGGCGGCTTTCTTGAACTCGACGGTGGTGGACGTTTATTTTCGCCAGTTCAACGGCCACACGCAGGTGAACGCAACCGATCTCCGCAGCTTGAATTACCCAACGAAGTCTGAACTGGAAAAGCTAGGCCGCAGAATCGCCGACCCCGGAATGCAACAAGAGGATCTCGATGCCGTGGTTGAGGAGAAGCTTTTCTGATGGCCAGGACGAAGCAGCCGGGCTTGTCCGCGGCGCGCCAAACGAAGCTCGGCGACGCGATGGAAATCTTGCGATCGCTCGGCTTCGCCGCGAGGCAGAGTAACGAAGTTGCGGGCTATACTCTCCTCGCATTGCTTGACCTCAAACCATTGCAGTCGTGGAGTGAAGCATCCGAACCGCTCCGCGGAATCACACCGATAATTGATTTTGTGGCCCAGGAGTATGGAGTTCGTTACGCGCCAAACACGCGTGAAACGATTCGTGACGAGGCAGTGAAGCACTTTGTCGAGGCCGGAATGGTGATTCGAAACCCGGATAATCCAAATCGTCCGACGAACAGCGGGAAAACGGTCTATCAAACCGAGCCGAACGCACTCGAACTTATCCGAGCGTTCGGCACCATCGAATGGAGTGGCAGATTGAAGTCGTATCTGGCGGTGCGGGATGGGATCCGAAATGAGCTTCTGCGCGAGCGGAAGCTGACGAGAATTCCGGTCAAACTCCCATCGGGCCAAACGGTGAGCATTTCGCCCGGCGGCCAGAATCCGCTCATCAAAAACGTTGTCGAGGAATTCTGCACCCGATTCATGGCAGGCGGAACAGTGCTGTATATCGGCGATGCAGAGGACAAGTTCCTGCACCTGGACGCGGAATATCTGAAGCGGCTCGGTGTCGAGATTCCAGCATCCGCGAAGATGCCCGACCTGGTTGTTCACGATACGCGGCGCAATTGGCTGGTATTGATCGAAGTCGTCACCAGTGCGGGGCCGGTTGACGGAAAGCGCCGCAAGGAATTGAAAGATCGGTTCGCGGGTTGCACCGCGGGTTTGGTGTTCGTCTCGGCGTTTTCGACACGCGAGATCATGCGCAGCTTTCTGACGCAAATTTCATGGGAGACGGAAGTGTGGGTGGCACAAGACCCGGAGCACCTGATTCATTTCAACGGAGAACGGTTTCTTGGACCATACCCGGACGTAATGCCTTAAGCGGCAACTGCGGGCTGAGATCTTTCCTGGGGCCACCCCGGCTCTCCGTGGCGTTGCCCAGTCAACACAACGCCGAGTACCGTGCTGGCATGAACAGGGTCAAGAAATCGAAGTCGCGGCATTTATCGGCATCATCGCTCGCTACATTTACCACCGCGAATGAGATTGCGATCGGGCTGGGCAAAAGTCTAAATAATCAACACCGATGAAACGCGATTCCTCATGGCTGGTGGCGCCTCGCATTGTCCCGCCACTTGATCCGTCTTTCCGTCCGGCGGCGCTCGCCAACCGAAAGTTTTTGGCCGACGCGCTTGCTACCGGCAATTCCGTTTCCGTTAAACTTGCTCTCGAACAGGCGGACGAATCGGTCTTCCATTTCGATACCAGGACCTTTCCTGAGGGCCACCCCCAGGCCGCGAACAATTTCGTCTGCCTCGAACGCATCGTAAAATTTCTTTTGTGGTCGCGCGGCGGTTTCAAAATCCATTTTTCCGGACCCACGGCTCTGTGCGAGCAACTGCAAAGGCATTTCCGCGAAAAGCCGACCGGCGTGTTCGATGCCGCTATCATGGGTGAGCGGATTTATGAAAAACCATTCGAGATCCGCTGGGCAAACCTTGAAGAAATTCCTCCCGCACGGGCACTTACCGCGCCATTGGGACGTCACTTCATCGGCTGTCGAATCGGCTTCGACCTGGGCGGAAGCGATCGGAAGACCGCCGCGGTGATCGATGGCAAGCGTGTCTTTAGCGAGGAGGTCGTTTTGGATCCAGTCAAGCAAACCGACCCACAATATCATTTCGATGGCATCATGGATTCGCTCCACCGCGCCGCCCAACATCTACCGCGCGTCGATGCGATCGGCGGGAGCGCGGCCGGCGTTTACGTGAACAATCGCGTCAAAGTAGCTTCACTCTTCCGCGGCGTTCCCGCTGATCTGTTCAACCAGCGAGT
>JBDTOW010000198.1:0-7065 GCA_039933075.1 Verrucomicrobiota bacterium
CCAGCGGGGATGAATGTGAATAGCCGTGGGTGACAACCCACGGGTCGGAACGGAAGAAGGATTGCGACCCCAAAGGGGTCGAATAAACACCGTCGTCATGTGTTGTTCGACCCCTTTGGGGTCGATATCGATTTCTCCTTTTGTACCGTGGGTTGCACCCACGGCTATTCACATTCGGGCCCCTTCGGGGCCGGTCCGTCGTCGGGCACTACTATCGACATCCGAATATGGATTCGCTCGCCGATAAGGGGCGGACAAGACCGTCGAGCGAGCGGAAGCCAGCCGTTTCGCGTAGAGCCAAATCGAACGTCATCGGCGGCTGGCTTCCGTCGCTAACCATTGCGTTCGGCAAGTCGCAATTGAACGCGAGTTTGTCTCGTTCTATAGTTCTCCCATGCAAACAACCGTTGATCTGAAGCGAATGAGCCTATCGGACAAGCTTTGCCTGATGGAGGCGCTGCGGGACGAATTGTGCCGTCGAGAGGAGGAGGTTCCGGTGCCTGAATGGCACAAGCTGGTTTTGAATGAACACGAGGAAAGGCGACTTTTGGTGAATGGGGAAGGGGCGAAGGAGAAAATCCGCAAGCGAGTTTCATGAGGATTGAAATTCTCGACAAGGCGGAAGCTGACCTTGTCGACGGATTCCAGTTTTACGAGTCGCAGCACTTCGGATTGGGCGCTTACTTTCTTTATGAGTCACGCCATCTACAGAGTTGAGTCTTTTTCGATTGTGGCACCGTATACGCTGAGCGTTCGTTTCGACGACGGCACGTCGCGCCGAATTGATTTCACTCCCATTCTTCATGGCGAGCTTTTTGGCCCACTGCGAGATTTACAACTGTTCGAGCAGGTGAAGGTGGATGCGGAAGTTCACACACTGGTCTGGCCCAATGGCGCTGACTTTGATCCAGCGACGCTGCACGATTGGCCGAAGCGGGCTGACGAAGTGAGTGCCGCGGTTGAGCTGTGGCATCATTAACCGGACCTCACGGCTTCGTCTTCTTGCGGGAAAGAATTTCGGCGAGCGTCCGTCCGTCCGGTTCTTTGATTCGTTCGTCATACAACCGCGCGTCCACCTCTTCTTCGACTTCTTCGCTGAGAATTTTCAAA
This sequence comes from Verrucomicrobiota bacterium, assembly GCA_039933075.1. Taxonomy (GTDB): domain Bacteria; phylum Verrucomicrobiota; class Verrucomicrobiia; order Limisphaerales; family JACPZS01; genus JBDTOW01. The sequence goes on from JBDTOW010000198.1 coordinate 1,111, forward strand.
ACCGCCTTCCGCTCTTCGAGCGGCAGTGTTTTGATTTTATCGATGAGTTCAGTGGTGCTCATTGCAGAGGAATTGTACCACGCCCGCAGAAGTGTGCAATAGCAGGAGACTTGGCCTGAAACTCGGTGCGATTTTCTGTTTCGGTGGTTGACTCTCAGAATCAGATTCATTGAGCGGAGAGATGAGCATGGTTCAAATGACGGCTCATGCGTTTCCCTCACGAACTCGCCATCGAGATGCGCCGTTGATTTGGACCGCGTCTTGTTTGCGTCAACCGTTCTCAGAGTGGAACACCAAAAACCAAACCAAACGATTTTGACCCCTGTCTTGGTCCTTCAGGCCAAAACTTTTTGAATCACACGTCGGTCCAGGACGCCGGTCAGCCGCTGGTCGAGTCCCTGGTGGAAGTAAGTCAGTTTCGTGTGGTCGAGGCCCAGCAGATGCAGGACGGTCGCGTGCAGATCGCCGACGTGACAAGGCTCTTCGACGGCCTTAAAGCCTAACTCGTCCGTCGCGCCAATCGCCTGGCCTCCTTTGACACCGGCGCCAGCGAGCCACATGGAGAAGCCGTGCCAATCGTGATCGCGCCCGGGTTTGCCGACGCCTTCGCTGGTCGGCGTGCGCCCAAATTCACCCCCCCAGACGAGGAGCGTTTCATCCCAAAGACCGCTTCGCTTCAGGTCCGTGATCAGCGCCGCAATCGGTTTGTCGGTCTCGCCCGCGTGGAGTTTGTGGTTCTCGACGCAATTGTTATGGCCATCCCACGTGTCCTCGATATGACCGCCCCCCGAGTAAAGCTGGATGAAGCGAACGCCGTTCTCCAGCAGCCGCCGGGTGATCAGGCATTTGCGCCCGAAGTCGGCCGTCCGTTTCTCGTTCAGGCCGTACATTTCCCTGGTCGCTTCGTCTTCGTGTTCGACATCGATCACGCTCGCCGCGGTGGTCTGCATCCGGTAAGCCAGTTCGTAGGATTCGATCCGCGCGAGGAGCTCGGATTCGTCGGGATGCTGCTTCAAATGTTCTTCGTTGAGCTTTTTCAACAGGTCGAGGCTGTGCCGCTGCGTGGCATCGCTGGTTCCTTCCGGCGTGGCGAGATCGAGCAAGGGTGAGCCGCCGCTCCGAAAGAGTGTCCCCTGGTGCGAGGCGGGCATGTAACCCGCCGTCCAGTTCGACGCACTGCCGATCGGGCCACCCCGCGGATCCGTCATGACCACGAAGCTCGGCAGGTTCCGGTTAATCGCGCCAAGCCCGTAGCTGAGCCACGCGCCGAGGCTGGGTTTGCCGATGAAAATGCTCCCGGTATTCATCTGCAGACAGCCCGAAGCATGCGCTGCCGTATCGGTGAACATTGAGCGGATGACGCAGAGGTCGTCGGCAAATTTCGCCGTGTGCGGGAAGAGACTGCTGATCGGCAGCCCGCTCTGGCCATGCTCTTGGAAGTCGAAAGGCGATTGCATTAAGTGGCCGATGGGCCGGCCGTTGGAGCCGACCTTGGCATCGCCTCGATAGGGCAGGCCGTTGAATTTCGTCAGTTCCGGTTTCGGATCGAACGTGTCCACCTGGCTCGGACCGCCGTTCATAAACAGAAACACGCAATGTTTCGCCCTGGCCGGAAAGTGCGGCCGGCCGGGCGGAAACGGGCCGGTGGCCGCGCCAGCCTTGCCCTCAAAGAATCCGCTGTCCGAAAGCAAATCGATCAGGGCAATCCCCGCAAAGCCGCCGCCCACCTGCCACAGAAATTCACGGCGCGACCGGCCGCAAGGCGTAGGATTGGGGATGAAACGACTCATCGCTTTATTCAGGATAAACAAATTCGTTGAGGTTGTAAATCACCCGGCACATCTGCTCGAGCGCGGCCCGTTGCGCCTCCGTATTCGACAACGAGCGATTCTCTTTCGCGGCTTCAGCCAGGAGACGCCCCGCCTCTTGCTCGCGGAACTCCAGCATGGTCGCGGCCTCGTCTTTGGCCGGAGGGCGGCCAAGAGCCAGACGCCAGGCCAGGTCGATTTGCTTCCGATGATCGCTGCCGGCTTCGATCAACAGGCGCGCCGCAAAGTGGCGCGTTTGTTGGTTCACAAATTCTCCGTTGAAGAGGCTCAAGGCTTGCGGCGCCACCGTGGTAACCTGGCGTTTTGGGCAACTGCTCACGGTGTCGCCCAGATCCAGCACTTCGAGCATCGGCACGACCAGACCTCGCTTGATGAAGGCATAAATGGTGCGCCGCGAAGCCTCCAGATCGTCTGAAGGCTTCCAGATGGATTCCTTGTCGGTGTTGGCTTCGAGCGCTGCCTGCTGGATACGCGGCTTCATGCTCGGGCCAAACCCTTTCGTATTCAGTTGCCCGCTTACCGCCAACATCGAGTCACGGATCGCTTCGACTTCCAGACGGCGGTAAGGCATGCGCCAAAGCAGGCGGTCTTCGGGATCGGCGGCAGCATACTCAGGGTTCGGGGCCTTGCTCATCCGCCAGGTGTTGCTGGCCAGGATCAGCCGATGAAGCTTCTTCAACGACCAATGGGCCTCGTTCACAAACCAATGCGCGAGCCAATCGAGCAGCTCCGGATGCGTCGCCGGTTCGCCCATCAGGCCGAAATCGTTCGGCGTCCGCACCAATCCGTAACCAAAGTGCTGTTGCCAGACGCGGTTGACGATCACCCGCGCGGTCAGCGAGTTGTCCGGGCTCGCCATCCAACTGGCCAATCCGAGCCGACGCCCCGAGGTGCGCTCGCCGGACGGTTGAAACTCCGGTTGTTTGTTCACCAGCACCGACGGCACGGCGGGCGCAACGACTTCGCCCGGCCGTCCCGGAGAGCCACGGAGCAGTACGTGCGTGACCGGCGGATTCGTCGCCGGCTCTTGCAGGATGTAGGCTTGCGGCAAGTCGGGCGTCGCGTCACGCAGTTTTTGAATGCGTTTTTCGATTTCGGCGGCGGTCAACGTATTGGTTTGTTGCTGGAGGCGGCCGATCTCGCCATCACGCCCCGCGAGCACAGCCAATTCCTCCCGGGAACCGACCGGCAGCGCCAGTTCGGTCCTCCCCTTTTGCGGGCGCCGGAGAGGGTTGAACACGGCGACCATGCTGTAGTAGTCACGCGTGCTGAGCGGCTCGAATTTGTGATCGTGGCAGCGCGCGCAGCCGAGCGTAAGTCCAAGGAATGCTTGCGCCGTCGTGCTGACGATGTCATCGAGTTGATCGTAACGGTCGGTTTCCGGGTCGGCCGGCTCGTCGTCCCAGTGACCGAGACGCTGAAAGCCGGTGGCAATCATTGTCTCCGCGCACGCGCCGGGAAGCTCGTCGCCCGCGAGCTGTTCGAGAATGAAACGGTCGAATGGTTTGTCGCCATTCAACGCGTTGATGACGTAATCCCGGTAGCGCCACACGAAGGGTTTTTCCGCGTCGCGCTCGTAGCCGTTGCTGTCCGCATAACGGACGACATCGAGCCAGTGCCGCGCCCAGCGTTCTCCGTACGCCGGACGGCTGAGAAGTCCATCGATGACCTGATCGAGGGCATCCGCGGAAGGCGCTTGCAGGAAACTTTCCTGTTCGGCCAGAGTCGGCGGCAGCCCCGTAAGGTCGAGGTGAACCCGGCGCAGCAATGCGCGCGGTCCGGCGACTGGCGCAGGTTTCCACCCGCGCTGCTCCAGTTTGGCGAGGACAAACCGGTCAATGGCGTTTCGCGGCCATCGTTTGTTTTTCACCGTGGGCACCGGCGGCTGGCGAACCGGTTGAAACGCCCAATGTTCGGCGGCCGTTTGGGGAATGACTTCATCCTTGGGATAACGCGCTCCGTCGTCGATCCATCGTCGCAACAAGGCAATTTGATCGGGCGTGAGTGGTTTGCCTTCGGGCGGCATGCGCTCGTCCTCGACGGTCGAGAGAACCCTCTGCAGCAAGGGACTCTCGGCGCTCCGGCCGGCGACAATGGCCGAACCATGTTTGCCCCCTTTGCCGATGAGCGCGCCTGCGTCGAGCCGCAATTCCGACTTCTGCTTTAGACGGCTATGGCAGGAATAACAGCGCTGCTGAAGGATGGGCTTAATGTCACGTTCATAAGCCGTTGAGCTGGCGGCGCGTGTGGTTCGGGCCACGCCAGGCAGCAACATCAGCATGAACGCCAACGAACTGACGCGCGCGCGGAAACTGCATCGCTTCGAGTGACGGAAATATTCGGTGAGGGACACAGGAACGAGTAAAGCCCCGGTCATTGGCAGGTCAAGCAGAGAATTCGAGAGGCGGGGCTGTTCGGGCTGTTCTCAAGGTCGCGCACGATGCTGGTTCCAGCTTGGGTATCGCCTGCCTTCAGGCATTCCAGAAGCCCCAAGGCGATCTCATAGTTACTGCTCAGACCAGAAAATTCTTGAATTAAGTATTGACCACTTCGACTGGCGGGTAAAAATTTCCCGTTTCCCATAGGTGAATAACGTGAAAGGGCTGACGGTGATAAAAAAAGCACATCATTTGCCGCGTTCCGAGTTTGAGCTGCGCGCATTCACCTTGATCGAGCTTCTGGTCGTGATCGCCATCATTGCGATTCTGGCGGCGATGCTGTTGCCGGCCCTGGCCAAGGCGAAGGAAAAAGCGGCACGAACGGCTTGCATCAACAACCAGAAGCAATTGCTCCTGGCTCACGTGATGTACCTTGGCGATTTCGACGACCAGATCGAGCCGCCCAATTGCGGTGGTGACACCGGTGCGGCCAATCCGGCGCTCCCGGCGGGCTGGCTCTATAAGCCGGGCGAAGCGCTGCTGAAGGCGGGGGTCTATTATGGTCCCGAGCACGGACTTTTCTACGCCGTGGTGAAGAGTCGGAAGATGTACATGTGCCCGCTGCATCGGACGAACACTCCCGCCTGGAGGCAAAGCACCATCAAATTCACCAGTTACTTGATGAATGGCTGTGTCATCAACAGCAGTACCGCGTTCGACTGGGGGGCCGGCGCGCTTGGGAAAACTTTCAAAAGCTCCGCCTTCAAAGCGACGGACATGTTGCTGTGGGAAACGGACGAGCGCGATCCCGGCTACTTCAACGATGGTTCGAGTGATCCCAGCGAGGGTTTCTCCAAGCGGCATTCCAGCGGTGCGATCGTCGGCTTGATGGGCGGGCATGTGGAGTTTGTGAAATGGGACAAGTATTCTCGAATCCTGAGGGACCCAAACAAGAACGAACTTTGGTGCTTTCCCAACTCACGGAATGGTCGTTAGCCCTTGCTCACGCCGGTCCATACTATGACGCGTTTACTGTGGTTACTTGTGCTGTGCGGATCGATCGTAGTCTCATTGAACGGATGCAGCAAGAAGGCGGCTGTGAAATCGCACGTTTCCGAGTTGGAGAGAGTCTTCCAGGACACCGGCCCTGCGGCAGCGACCCCACACGAACAACCGGCAGCCGACACAACAGCGAACGCTCCCAGCGATGCGAAAGTTTACGTGAATCTCGCTCTCTCCGCCGTTCAATCAAACGACTATGCGGGAGGGGTGATCTTGCTGCAGCAGGCGCAACTCGCGCCCAAAATAACCGCAGAACAGCATCGGGCGGTTTACGAGACGATGCAGGCCATGACGGCCGACCTGGTGGCTCGCGCTGAAAAGGGCGACGCACAGGCCAAAGCCCAACTGAGCGCGATTGAGCGAACGCGATCACAGTAATTGCCATGGGCCTCTTTGTGGGAGTTTGACATCATGGCTCCCGTTTGGCAGCATCGGATCATGATGGGCGGGAGCAAAAGGCAATTCTCCCTCACTCGCGTAGCGCTGAGTACATGGCGGCGCACAAAAAAGCAATTTCTTATCAGTTACCGGTAGTGAATCACGCTGAAATAGTGGCGGAGGACGATTTGCGCGCAGCCACCGCCAGACCCGCGAACTGGCGCGGAATTGCCGCAGGCCGGGGGACGAATCGAGGTCCCGCGTTGCCCATGTCCCCCGAGACAGGATGCCAAGAGGTTCCGGTAAGT
>JBDTOW010000199.1:0-7056 GCA_039933075.1 Verrucomicrobiota bacterium
GCTGGCGATCAGGCTGATCTCGACGCCGCAATCGGGGGGAGCGAACGACCGTCGAAGCTACCGACTCAGCAGGAGATCGATGCTAAATTCCGCAAGGAAGGCCAGGGGGATTCTGCGTTGAAAAAAATCGTAGATGAGCTGGACGGCATCAACCAGAAGATGGAGGGGGTTAAGCTCCGTATTCAGAACATGCAAATCTCGGCGAAAACCCCGGCGCTGGATTTCAAGGCGCTCGCTCGCGCGCTCAAAATCGACAAATTCCCCAAGGCCGACGAAAAACTGGAGAAGGCCCTGAAGCTTCAAGGCAACGCGAGGAAGACGGCATTGGAAGCACTGCAGAAGGACCTTGGCGTGACATTTTCTCCCCAGCACATGGACTCTCTCTTGAAAGCGAAAGTGCCCTGATCCGTTTGCTGCCGTCTTTCTGCTTGCTAGGGGTTTGATCGGGACGTCGAGCTTGGCATCGAGGATGGCTGCAGATCGAAGAAGTGACGAAAGGCAACTAATATGGGGGCACAAAGGCTCAAAGTGGGATCCAAGGGGAAGCTTGTCACGATGCTTCAAAAGTTTCTCAACCTGAAGGGCAAGCTGCCCAAGCCAATTCCGGAGAGCGGAGAATTTGGGCCGGAAACCAAAGAGGCCGTCCGGTATTTCCAGAAAAAGGCCAATCTTACTGTTGAAGTTGATGGCACTGTGGGACCGGAAACCGCGGGCGCGCTGGCCAAGCTCGTCGGTCCCACAGCCGCTTCCTTCGCCAAGGCGTTTGGTGACTCGGAGGAGGTAGCGGAAGCGAAAAAGGCCGAGGACAAGAAGGAAGATGACAAGAAAAGCGCGAGCAACGCGGGCCGCACAACAACCGGCGCCGCTGCTGGCAAACACGGCAAACACGGAAATATTGAAATTGAAAGTGGCGGCTATTTGATTTCCATCCCCCCCGGCCCCACCGGCACATTTCCTCTCGTAGTGCTCTTTGCAGGCACAACTCATATACCTCCCGTATTCGATGGAACTCCCGCCAGTTATTTTAAGAAAGCAATTCTCGTTTTTTCGGAAAGTAGCGGCAGTTTCTCGAAGGCTCAATCGGCGCTGAATCCGCTGCTGGCACAAAATCAAACCAACATCGGTTCCGTCTCCATCTGCGGCTACTCGCTGGGCGGGCAAGCGGCCTTCGGAAATTATGGGCACGCAACCAAAGGCGTCGGCTTGATCGACCCGACCACTTACAATAAAGATCTGGCAAAGCTCGATGCAAAGGCGGTTTTTTCTTGCAATCCAGACAATTGGAGTGAACCAAAATATGCAACCATCGTGGCCGCTCAACTAGCCGCGGGGACGGCGGGAAAAGCCGGTGTGTACGAGAAAACATCCATAAAACATGGGGTCTACCCCAAGTACTTTCTGAGCAAGTTTGAATCCGCGTTGCTTTAGGAAACGAAAGGAAGCAATTCCACAAACTATATGCGCCTTGACTCAAGGACCGGTTACTAAAACAATACTATATCACAACACAAACCATGCGCCGGAAGCGTCATGACGTTCGAGCTCGAAAAAGGATTCTGATTAGCCAACGTTATCCGGACAAGTTCGAAAGGAGTTAATTATGGCAGATGATATCGAAACCGCCTGCAAGCGAATGGTCGCCGATGCGAATGCCCAGTTGGAAAAATACGAGAAGGAGCAAGTCAAAAAAGGGGACAAGAAGCCAAACTCAATGCGCACCTTCCTGAGCGGATATGACAAGTCCCAATCCCGTACTCCTGAGGAACAAGCCGATGAAGTAGTGGCTGGCAGGTCGTGGACCTGTAACTCCTCGCACATGGCCGACGCCGCACGCCACGTGGGGCCGAAGCTCAATGGAAAAGCTTTCAGCGATATGAAGTCCCTCAAAAAGGGCGTGACCGAGGAAGACTACGACGAGTTTGTCGAGGTTTATGATAACGCGATGAAGAAGCAGGGGCTGATGAACTTCAAAGGACAACCGGGATTCTTGCCGGACAGCGGAGACCCTCTTCATCTGGAATTGAAAGACTCGCGCCTGTCGGAGAATGACCCGCGAGTTCAGAAATGCCTTCTCACCTACGCCAGGGCGACGCGCGAAGGTGGCAAGAAGAAGAACGACAAATTCGAGACGGAGAATGCTTCCGCCAAAAGATATCTTGAAGCCTATGACCAGGCGCAAAAGAAATCCGCCGACGCCCGCGCGAAGTGACTATCCAATTCCTATGACCAGCAAACCCCATCATTTTCATCAGCAGCGGGAGGAACCATGAGCATAGCTTCAGATGTGAAGGCTCTCGTAGCCGAGTTCGAGAAGGAAAATCCGAACTACAAGGGCAAAGCCTCCCTCACCAGCGGAGATCGCTCCTGGGAGGAGCAACTCGACATCATTCTGGAACCCAAACGGAAGAACAACTACTTGAACATCAAGAAGAACTTCCTCAAGGAGTTCGACCTGAAAGAACTTCCGGACGATCGTTCGGATCTTGATAAGGACCAGTTGGCCTGGTGGAAGAAGGCTATCATGGCGCAGGCCGGCAAACCCGACGGCTTCGCCCACGTCGGCGGCAAGGCGCAGGACGTCTCCATCAGGAATCTCGACAAGGATGGCAGGGAGAAGCTTAAGGAAAAGCTCGAAACCAAAGTGAACATCCTGATGGAAAAGGTCACGGACACTGATTCCGTTTACGGAGTTTCCATCGACGCCGCAACCGTGTTCCATTGCTACTGAGACCTCGGGGGCACCTGAAAGCAGAACGCAATTCTTACTCGCTCGAGATGCCGGGTCCGGTTGCACAATGAAAGGATATTATGAGTGACAAAACCTATGTCTGCGTCGCCAACATCGGTGTGGCTGACGCCTTCGATAAGAAATACAAATCAACCCTTCCCAAGCTCATCAAGGCGACCACGGAGAATGCCATCAACCGGTCGTCCAAGCTGACCACCAAAGCGCCCCCGGATAAGAACGAGAAAGGTTTTTATCTGGAGGGAAACCTGAACTCGCTCATGAAGACCGCCAAGGGCAACCGGATCGTCATCGGTGGAAAGATGACGATGCAACTCGCCACCTGGCCCGACAAGCGAATCTTCGCCACTTCCAACACCGGGGCCAAGCTCGAAACCAGCGAATCCGATAACATCGACGATGCTGTCGAGGATGCTGTCAAGGAGATACTGGGAGATCTGCTTCCGAAAGTGATCCCTGTTCTCGAGAAAGAAGCACCGTAGCTTATCTCAATCGTATTCCCAATCTCTAAACACTGAGGAATCCGATTAGGACTAAGCTCGAAAGAAAAATCTCTCTCAAAATAAACCCATCCGAACACTGATGGACAACCAAATCTCCACAGGCAGCGGAGCGTTAAAAAATGGATCAATGAAAGGAGGCTATTAATATGGCAGATGACGTCACACTGGAAGACTTGCAAAAGGTAAATGCGCGGATTCAGAAACTGGAGACCGACCTTAAGGAGGCAAACCGGCTCCGCGGGATCCTGGACACCTATGTCGACGAACAGTTCAAAAACGTCCTTCCCGATATTATCACCATCAAAAACACGCTGAAAAACCTAGAGAAAAAGGTCAGCGATTTGGATAAAAAGGGGGGAAAGAAGTAGATCGCAGCGTTAAGCCGAATTGACTCTCAACCGCGATCAAGAAATCCATTTCTCAAAGGAAATGGTTCCGCTGGGCTTCACGCCGGATGAGAAGAAGAAAGCGAGGCAGCCGGTGAACCGCGTCAATTACGAACCCTCGCGCGCCGGCTAGGATAACAATTTGATGAGCCAGTCGGGGTGGAGATTCAAACCGATGAATCCGGCGATACCGATTAGCGCGCCGAAACCGCCCAGCACCCACGAGGCGATGAGCAACCACCGCTTTTTCGTCAATGCCGTCACTGCCAGCATCGCCAGCGAAAGCGACAGCGTCGCGTCTGAAACGTCGAATTGATCATCGCGGAAGTTCAGTGCGTCGTAATTTTTACCGTGCTGTTCGGCTTTGAGCTTGATTTCAGTCTTTTCGTTTTCGTAGCGCGCGATTTCCTCATCGTACCACTTCACCTTGGCGTCGAGTTTTGCCCGGGTGTCGCCCGTGGTCGTCGAAGCCAGCCCGGCGAGTTCCGCCCGGCCGAGTTCGGCAAGATTTTGCTTAATGCTCTTGGACTGGTAATTGGACCATCTGTTCACCTCGTCGGCTTTCTCCTTCACCATGGCTTGGCAGATGTTGTTGTCCTTGACGTTCGAGACGGCCATGAAGGCGGCCAGGATGGCGAGCGTGACTGCCACCAAGTTATTGAGACTTTCATCTGTGGTGCTGTCGTTGGATTCCATGCCAGAATGGAAGCAATCCCTTCCTCTTTTGGCAAACCCGAAATCGAGACGAATCCAGACCACCAGCCACGACGCACCGTTTTTGAAGAGAAATTTTTTCGCAATGGTTTCATTTTCGAGTTGCATTTCGGCTACTGGCACTTTGTAGCTTATCTTCAAAGGATCAGAACAAATCATGAATACGCGAATCAACCTTCGGGTGTCGGGCGAAACGCCACAGTGTCAAACCGAGGACGAACTCCTCCCTTAGCAGAGTAGGCTGAGCGGGACGGAGTGACACCCAGCCTTTGACCGTGCGGTTGGCTTCTTTAATTTTCTCTTCCTCCGGCTCGCAGAGCATCCAGTGGTTGAGTTTGTCACGAAGTCTCGCGCGCAGTTTGGCGGAACTGTCCGACTGCGGTTCGACGTGCGGATAACTCCGCCCGTCCTTCCCGCGCCGCCACTGCAGTCGGAACCTAAGGAATTTAATGCTCTCCTGGCGCACATCCACCAAGCGGGTCTTGGTTTCGTTGAGTTGCAGGCCGCGCCCTTCCAGCCACGTCGCCAGTCGTTGCTTCAGACCCGGGGATTGTCCACGAACAGTCCTGGTCTGTCGCCAATGCCTGCACGCGGACACAGACAATTCGCGGAAATATTTGTAAACGTGGACGGAACGCGGTCACAGATAGTTCGTGGTCATGGACAGCACGCCTCCGTATCCGGGTTCGTGACCGAGACAATTACGTGGACACGAACCATTGCTTTGGCGCGGACATGCCGTGTTCACACCGCGACTGCCTCGAAGACGCAGAAGCCTTAGCCAACTTAAGGAGTAAGCCTTGTCCTCTAACTCCTCAGTAACGATGAGTGATGGGGCAATGGCCTGTAATGACAATTTCCTGACAAAATCCGGAATTATGAAAAGCAAGCTATACCGAAAAACATCAATAAAATATGGTGCGCTTAGCAGGACTTGAACCTGCACGGGTTTCCCCACTACCACCTCAAAGTAGCGTGTCTGCCAATTCCACCATAAGCGCAACAAATTAAATACAAACAGCCTAGTATCGTGGCTTCCTGATCCAGCAATCTACCAAAACCAAGTCCAAGCGCATCTCCCAGATTCGCCTCCGGGAAGCGATGCATAAGCTCGACAAAACGCTCGGTGCGACGCGGGCCGACCGAGCTGTCGCATCGGGCACCGCCACCTTCGCTGAGCTTGTCAGAATTTTCAAGCGGGATATTGAGCTCTCCGAACGCGAAGATTCGACAAAAGCCAAGATTACCCATCACCTCAACGGCTTTCTCAAGCACTGGACTAAAGTGCCGGAGGTTGCAGCCAAAGGTCCTTTCCTGGACTTATCTCTCAAAGAGGCCACCCATCTGGATGTGAAATACTGGCGACGATGGTTCTCGCAAGAGTTCGGGGCGGACTATACGAACAACTGCTTGCGGTATCTCCGGGCGCTCTACGCCATCGCCCGCAAAGCTAATCCCTTCATTGATGACCCAGCTGTCGGAGTCGAATGGACGAAGGAACAGGAAAAGGAACTTGTCCTTCCATCGAAAGACAAATGCCGCGAACTACTCGACGAAATCCGCAAACCGCTCTGCGGATGGAGTGCCGATGCTGCTGACCTGATTGAGGGAATCATCTATTCAGGCGTGCGTCGAAAGGAAGCGCGCTCGATGAGCCCGGAACACGTCCGATTCGATAGCGGAATCATCCACCTCAGCGCCGGTATTACGAATGGGCGAAAGGGCGCTCGCAAGGCCCGAAATATCCCGATCATTCCCGGGACAGAGCATTTTTGGCAGCGACTCGTCAAGAATGCGCCCAACGAGCCCCGCCCGGGATTATTGGCCGCCGCTTTACGCCTATATCCGGCGCGATGGACACGATCCGGCGGAAGCGCAGGACTTGACCCAGGAGTTTTTCGCGCGCTTGCTCGCCCGAGAGTACCTTCAGAACCTGCATCATCAGGAGGGCAAATTCCGGTCGTTCCTGCTGGCCTACGTCAAAAACTTTCTCCTGGAACAACGCCGGAGGGACCGTGCCCAGAAGCGCGGCGGGGGGTGCGAGTTCATTTCACTGAACCAGCCGGTTGGCGAAGCGGGCTATCTCCTCGAGCCGGTGGATGAACTTACGCCCATTGAGGTTTTTGATCGCCGCTGGGCGCAGGGGATTCTGCAAACCGCCCTGGACCGGCTGCGCCAGGAGTACGTCACAGGTGGGCAAGCCGCCCTGTTCGATGTTCTGCAAGACTATCAGCCTCGCGAACCGAGCGGACGCTCTTACGCGCAATTGGGTGAGGACCTGGGCATGACGGAAGCCGCCGTCAAATGGGCCGTGCATCGAATACGGCAGCGCCATGGCGAGTTGCTGCGTGAGGAAATAGCTCAAACGGTCACACGACCGGAGGAAATTAACGAGGAACTACGGCATTTCCGCGCTTTGCTGGGCCGGGGAAGTGGATGAGCGAACGATCGTCACAACTTTTGATCAAGTTTTTATCCTTACTCAGTAGCTGGTGCGTTTGCCCGCTCCCAAACGGATGAGAGGGATGGGGTGAGAGTTTGGCTCGTGCATGCGCCAGATATCTCTCAGTAAACTGGCTGCCAGGGTTCTTCGGAACGGGAAAGGGAAACATGACAGAAACCAGACTTTGCCCCGAGTGCGGGGCGCTTTTGCCGGCAAACGGGCCCAGGGGCCTGTGCACCCAGTGCGCCTTGGATCGCGCGCTGG
>JBDTOW010000200.1:0-6967 GCA_039933075.1 Verrucomicrobiota bacterium
TGTTCAGCCGTTAGCTCGGTTTTGCTTGCCGGAAAACTGCACAATCTTATTTTCGTCCCCGGCGACCGCTTCGCCAAGAAAAACGCGAAGCTGGGTCTTGCCCCGCGAAAGCCGGGACATGACGGTGCCCGGGGGCAGGTCCAGCGCCTCGGCAATTTCTTTGTAGGAAAAATCTTCGAGGTAAAACATCGCCAGCGGCACCCGGTAGTGCTCGTCCACCAGTTGCAACGCTTGCATGACCGCCGCCGCGTCGATGTCGTTGACCACAGTCGGCGAAACGTTGGGCAACTCGTGCTCTACCTCGCTCGCCTCGTGGTGCGGAAAGCGCGTCGAGTGCCGCTGGTGGCGGAGGAATTCCCGGTACAGCGTGGTAAACAGCCACGCTTTCACCTTTGTTGCGTCCCGGAGCTGGTGTCCCTTGGCGGCCCAGAGGTAATACGTTTCCTGAGTCAAGTCTGCGGCCATCACCTCGTTGCGGGCAAGGCTGAGAGCAAAATGGTAGAGCGATCTGTAAAATCGCTCGACAAGACTGTCCATGCTCAGTTCATCCATCTCAATGTAGAGACGAAAGGGAGCACTTTATTCCCCGGTTTAGCGAGACTTTTTCCGCCGTTCGCGCCCGGTGGCCGGGCGATTGCGAGCGTCCGGAATAACTATTCAGTTCGCGTCTCCAACCCCCTGACGCCTGAACTCACTGACCGCGGCAAGGGACGAAATGGACCGCTGTTTCGGAGAAGCTGGTCGCAAGGGTAGTTCCGCCGTGTGGCGGCGAATGCTCCAGCGGAGTTCGCAAGCGCAAGAAGTAAACATGAACCGTATCAGGCCGAGGCGCAGAAGCCATTCTTCGCCTTCCTGACACATCCAACCAAAGGACAAAACATGAATCGCAAATCATTCCTCCTGCTAACCGCGCTCGCCCTGGCACTGCTGCCCGGCGCTATCCTCGCCGACAACAACCCAGGGGAAGGGGGAGCCGTTTACACGATGGACAACTCCGCCGGTGGTAATAATGTTCTCGCCTTCCAACGCGCGCCCAACGGATCGCTAACATTCGCCGGCGCCTTCCCTACCGGCGGCACCGGCACAGGCACTGGACTGGGCAATCAAGGTGCCCTGCTGCTGACCGGCGACGGACGCTGGCTATTCGCATGCAACGCAGGCAGTCACGAGATCTCGGTCTTTGCGGTGACGCCTTCCGGGTTGGCGCTCACGGATAAAGTTCGCTCCGAAGGTCTGCTGCCCATCAGTCTGACGCTTCAGCGCAACCTGCTCTATGTGTTAAACGCGGGCGGCGCAGCCGGAAACCGGGACAACATCACCGCCTTCCTTTTCACCTCCGGCCACCTCCACCACATCCCCCATTCCTCCCGCGCTTTGAGCGCCGATAACACCGGCCCGGCGCAGGTTTCCTTCGCCCGTGAAGGCGACGTCCTCGTCGTCACCGAGAAGGCTACCGGCATCATCGACACTTACACCGTAGGCGCAGACGGTCTGGTGGACGATCACAAGATGTTTGCTTCGCCCGTCCCCACACCTTTTGGATTCGCCGCGGGCAACCGTGGCCGCATCTTCGTCTCCGAAGCGAACGGCGGCGCGGCGAACGCCAGCTCGGTTTCGTCTTACGAAGTTACGGGTGACGGCGACGTGGCGATCATCAGCGGTTCGGTGCCGACGACGGAGAGCGCTGCGTGCTGGGTTGTATTGACCGGTAACGAGCGCTACGCCTACTCCTCGAACACGGGCAGCGGGACGATCTCCGGTTATCGCGTCAGCCAGGACGGAAGCCTTCAATTGCTCAACGCGGATGGCATTACCGGCACGACGGGCGCGGGCCCGATCGACATGTCGCTGAGCCGGAACAGCCGTTACCTCTACAGTCTGAATTCGGGCAGCCACACCGTCAGCGCCTTTCGCGTGAACGCGAACGGTTCGCTTCAAGCGCTGCCGGGCGTGAGTGGAATTCCCGCCGGCGCAAACGGTCTGGCGGCTCGGTAAACAAAAGACGCTCGTGGATCGAAGCAGCGCAGTCGAGCGGGTTGCGCTTGCTTCGTTTCGCGAGCATTGAGATGCCCAAGCCGTCAGCTTCGCGGCGAGCGCAAATTTGAAATGTGAAGGGAATAAATTTCCCCCCAAGATCAAAGAGCGTTCGCACCGAGCATGAATCTCTGGGAATAAATTCGCCCGCCGCAACTCGCACTGCAAATCACGTGATCCCTCCGTCAGACAACTCGGCAGGCGGGCAAGCTCGCCGCTCGATTTTCAGTTTCAGAGAAGCGAAATGAGCGCTTCCGGCGCTGAACGGGGCGGGCACGTGGATTCAGTTAAACCGATTTGTAATGAAACGCGTAATCTGTCTTTGGCTTGCGGCTGCCACGGCTGTGTTCTCACTGGGTGATTCTCATTCAGCTCACGGGGAGACCATCCAACTCAAGGCGAGTGCGGATACGACGCTGTTCCAGCACGATCCGGACAACAATTTCGGTGCGGTGAACTCCCTGTCGGCGGGCGGCACGGCCGGTGGGCCTTTGGCTCGGAGCCTGATAAAATTTGACGTCGGTGGCAACCTGCCTGCCGCCGCCAAAATCATTTCGGCGCAACTGAAATTTGAAATCGTCAAAGTTCCCACCTCCGGGGGCAGGCCCTCGGACTTTCGGCTTCAACGCATGTTGCAAGACTGGACCGAAGGGAGCGGCACGGGCGGCCCGCGGGGCGCGGCGGCAGCAGCGGGCGAAAGCACCTGGAACTTTCGCACCCATCCGACGGTACGCTGGAGCCAGCCTGGCGGGGCGGCACCCGCTGATTATTTGCCCTCCGTCAGCGCATCGGTTCGCGTCGCGGGAATTGGCATTTACCAATTCGCCTCCACGCCCGAATTGATCGTGGACGTGCAGGCATGGCTGGCGAATCCAGCGAGCAATTTCGGTTGGATGATGCTCAGCCAAGCCGAGCGAACGCCGGAGACGGCCCGTCGCATCGGCGCTCGTGAAGCAGGGGAACGAGGTCCGGTGTTGACCATTGATTACACGATTGAGCCTCAGTTGCGGATCGATCGGTTCGAGATCGTGACGAATGAGTTCCGTTTCCATTTTCTGGCGGAATCGAATCGCGCGTACGTGGCCGAGACTCGCGAAGCGTTCGCGGTGGGACAATGGAATTCGCTGACCAATTTCGCGCCCTTCCTAATCTCCACCAACGTGATCGTCAGCGACGCGACAAATCGGCCGCAACGTTTTTATCGACTGCGATCACCATGAGTTTGCCGACGCTGATGCTTCTCAACCGACAACCCATCACCCATCCAAAATCGATCACCCGTCAGAATTTGGAACACGCACAAACCAACATCAGTTCAACGATTTAACAACCGCAACAAACAGCACCCCTATGAAACCAACAATTCACCATTCGCTGCGGCTCGACCGGGCCACGACATCATCCCGCACCTGGCGGTATATCATCGGACTCGGAGTCTTGCTTGCCTTGTCCATGCCACTTCGCGCCCTCGACGTAATAGTCACCGTCGAAAATCTGGCGCCGCCCAACGGCACTTACCTGACCCCGACCTGGATGGGCTTCCACAACGGCGGATTTGATCTTTACAATATCGGAAGCGCGGCGACATCCGGTTTGGAAAGTGTCGCCGAAGACGGCGCGGCAACGGCGCTCACCGGCGAATTTACCGCCAGTGGCGCGGGCTCCAATCAGGCGGTCACTTCCGGCGGCCCGATCGCGCCGGGCCAGCGCCGCTCAGTCCGGTTCGCCCTCGACCCGACGTCCCCGAGCGACCGCTACTTGAGCTTCGCGGCGATGGTGATTCCAAGTAATGACGCGTTCATCGGCAACGAAAATCCCCAAACCTACACAGTGTTTGATGCGGCCGGGAACTTTATCGGCGGCAGTTGGATAATCACCGGAGGCCAGGTGAATGACGCCGGCACCGAGGTCAACGATGAGCTTCCCGCGAACACCGCGTTTTTCGGCCAGACCACCGCCAACACTGGCACGACACAAGGCGGCACCGTGCAACCGCATGCGGGGTTCAAGGCTAAAGGCAGCGGTGGAATTCTTGATTCGGCAATGTTCGCCAACGCGGACTTCAAGGCCGCCAACTATCAAGTCGCGCGCATCACGATTTCCCGGCCGGTCGAAGTGATCGTCACTGTGGAGAATCTCGCGCCCACCAATGGCAATTATCTCACACCGATGTGGATGGGCTTCCATAACGGCGGATTTGATCTTTACAATATCGGAAGCGCCGCGACCCCGGGCTTGGAGAGCGTTGCTGAAGATGGGGCGGCAGCCGCACTGTCCGGCGAATTTACAGCCAGTAGCGCTGGCTCCATGCAGGGAGTCACCACCGGCGGTCCCATCGCCCCGGGCCAGCGGCGGTCGTTGCGCTTTTCACTGGATGCCACTGCGCCCGAGGATCGCTATTTCAGCTATGCGGCGATGGTGATTCCGAGTAACGACGCGTTCATCGGGAACGAAAGCCCTCAAGCCTATTCGGTGTTTGATGCGGCCGGTAACTTTGTCGGCGGCAGTTGGATCGTCAGCGGCAGTCAGGTGAACGACGCCGGTACTGAGGTGAACGACGAGCTTCCCGCCAACACCGCCTTCTTCGGCCAGACCACCGCGAACACGGGCGTAACCGAAGGCGGCACTGTGCAACCGCACGCAGGATTCAAAGCCAAAGGCAGCGGAGGGATTCTCGATTCGGCAATGTTCGCCAACGCGGACTTCAAGGCCGCCAACTATCAAGTCGCGCGCATCACGATTTCCCGGCCGGTCGAAGTGATCGTCACTGTGGAGAATCTCGCGCCCACCAATGGCAATTATCTGACGCCGATGTGGATGGGTTTCCACAACGGCGGGTTCGATCTTTTCAACATGGGCAGCGCGGCCAGCCCGGGCTTGGAAAGCGTCGCCGAAGATGGCTCGGCTGCCAAGCTGACTGACCAATTCACCGCCAACGGCGCTGGCTCGATACAGGGCGTCACCGCCGGCGGTCCAATCGCGCCCGGTCAGAAACGGTCGCTGACCTTTTCCCTGGATCGCAGTTCAACGACTGACGGCTACTTTAGTTTTGCGTCGATGGTTATTCCGAGCAATGACGCCTTCATCGGCAACGACGATCCCCAGGCGTATGCAGTGTTCGATGGCGTGGGTCGTTTTGTTGGCGGCAGTTGGGTGGTCGCGGGCAGCCATGTCTATGATGCCGGCACGGAAGTGAACGACGAACTTCCTGCGAACACCGCGTTCTTCGGACAGACCACCGCCGACACGGGCGTCACACAAGGCGGCACCGTGCAGCCGCACGCGGGCTTCAAGCCCAGAGGCAGCGGCGGGATTCTTGATTCGGCGATGTTTGCCAACGCGGACTTCAAGACGGCCAACTATCAGGTCGCCCGGATTACGGTGGCCCAATCCATGCCGGTCAAGCCAGTGGACGTCATCGTGACGGTGGAGAATCTCGCGCCCGCCAGTGGCAATTATCTCACGCCGATGTGGCTGGGTTTTCATAACGGCGGGTTCGATCTTTTCAACATGGGCAGCATGGCCAGCCCTGGCTTGGAAAGCTTCGCCGAAGATGGGGCCGCCGCCAGGCTCACCGATGAATTCAACGCCTTCGGCGCGGGCAGCGTGCAAGGCGTGACGGCTGGTGGCCCCATCGCACCTGGTCAGCGCCGATCCTTGAAGTTCGCTTTAGATCCCAGCGTGCCCGCCGACCGTTACTTCAGTTTTGCGGCAATGGTCATCCCAAGCAACGACGCCTTCATCGGCAACGACGATCCCCAGGCGTATGTGGTGTTCGATGGCGCGGGCCGTTTCGTCGGCGGCAGTTGGGTGATCGCAGGCAGCCAGGTTTATGATGCCGGCACGGAAGTGAACGATGAACTTCCCGCCAACACCGCGTTCTTCGGCCAAACCACGGCGAACACCGGCACGATGCAAGACGGCACCGTGCAGCCGCACGCGGGCTTCAAGGCCAAAGGAGGCGGCGGGATTCTTGATTCGGCAATGTTCGCCAATGCGGATTTCAAGGCTGCCAACTACCAGGTCGCGCGCATCACCATCTCGCGTCCCGTGGAAGTCACCGTTATCGTGGAGAATCTGTCGCCGCAGAACGGCACTTACCTCACGCCGATGTGGTTGGGATTTCAGAATGGAGATTTCGACCTCTTCACCGACGGGAGCGCGGCCAGTCCAGGCTTGGAGAGCGTCGCCGAAGATGGCGCAGCCGCCACGCTCACCGACGAGTTCACCGCCAGTGGCGCTGGCTCGATGCAGGGCGTGACCAGCGGCGGGCCTATCGCGCCGGGCCAACGCCGAGTCGTCACTTTCTCGTTGGACCCGGCATCGCCGTTCGACCGCTACTTCAGCTACGTGTCGATGGTGATCCCGAGCAACGACGCATTTATTGGCAACGGGAACCCGCTGGCCCGGCCGGTGTTCGACGCCACCGGCAACTTTGTCGGCGGCAGTTGGATTGTCACCGGTGATCAGGCGAAGGACGCCGGCACGGAGGTGAACGACGAACTGCCCGCCAACACCGCGTTCTTCGGGCAAACCACCGCCAACACCGGCACGACGCAAGGCGGCACCGTGCAGCCGCACTCCGGCTTCAAGGCCAAAGGCAGCGGCGGGATTCTCGATGCGCCGATGTTCGCCAACGCCGACTTCAAGGCGCCCGGCTATCAGATCGCCCGCATCTCCGTAGTTCGTTCCGCCTTTATTACGGAAATTACCGTCAATGGGAGCCTCGTGAACCTGACATGGCTCGGCGGCTCCGCTCCCTACCTCGTGCAAAGAAAGACCAGTTTGTCAGACGCCAACTGGGTCGATGTCACCACCACTCAAGACAGGAGCGCCTCCGTCGCCGTTGGCAATGGGACCACTTTCTTCCGAGTGGCGAGCCAGGCGCCATAAAACATGTGCCGTCAAAACGAGACTGAATCGGACACGAATC